>NZ_JBISHB010000047.1:0-63130 GCF_045064175.1 Pseudoalteromonas sp. Ld20 | reverse complement strand
CGTCAGCAAAGTAGCAAGCTACTCTCTGTTACCGCTCGACTTGCATGTGTTAGGCCTGCCGCCAGCGTTCAATCTGAGCCATGATCAAACTCTTCAATTAAAAGTTTTTTCTGTTCTCATCCAATAAAGAATGAAGAACCTGCTCAATGAATTCTGAATTTATTTAATATCTTTCGATATTGAATTGACTGTGCTGAATAATTATTAAAAATAACTATTCTGTTGGTCACTCAGTTTCTCTTTCGAGAAATCACATTGAGACTCTAAATTTTTTGCCTTGCTTACCTATCTAAAAAGAAAGTTAAGCTTGGCTGTTAGAACTCAATCTGTACGAGTGCCCACACAGATGATTGCTTTATATTGTTAAAGAACGTTGCGATTAAAGTTAAACTTTATCTCGCTAGGGCTGCGCATGTTACGCTTTCCTATTTTTTTGTCAACACTTAAATTTAAACTTTCTAAAAAATCTAAACTCAAGTTTTACTCGACTCACTGATTAACTCTTGCCCCGCTAAGCGTTGCTGTCTGCCGTCTCAGTGGGGTCGCATTATAGGGCGCGGTTGATTTTACGCAAGCGTTTTTTAAAGAAAACTTGAAATAAAGTACTGTTCGTTCGGTTTACGAGCTAAACACCTTGAAAGTGCTAGTTTAGTGAGCAACATAGATCCATACTGGCCATTTTATTAGCTCTGCTGCTATCATCAGATTCAATCACTTTCATTTTATTAGGTGTTTTTATGACTATCCGTTCTTATAAGGGAATAACCCCTACTTTTAATCAATCTGTTTATATTGATGAGTCCGCAGTTTTAGTTGGTAATATAACGCTAGGTAAAGATAGTAGTGTATGGCCATTAGTCGCAGCACGTGGAGACGTTAACTATATATGTATTGGTGAACGTACTAATGTACAAGATGGCAGTGTGCTACACCTTACTCGTCCAAGTAAAAGTAACCCTGATGGTTATCCGCTTATCATTGGTGACGATGTTACTGTTGGCCATAAAGTAATGCTGCACGGGTGTCGGTTAGGTAATCGTATTTTAGTCGGTATGGGCGCTATTGTAATGGATAACGCGATAGTTGAAGACGATGTGATTATTGGAGGCGGTTCATTAGTCCCACCAAACAAACGTTTAGAGTCTGGTTTCCTTTATGTTGGCAGTCCAGTAAAACAAGCCCGCCCTTTAACAGAGCAAGAGCTGAGCTTTTTAAAAGTGTCAGCCATCAATTATGTTGAGCTCAAAGATGAGTACCTAGCTGAAGGTTAATTCAGCACTGCAACAACAATCTCTCCCGCCGAGTTATACTCTTCATCTTCGATTAGTTGCTCGGCAATATCTTCATAGTCAAAACGTACAGCTTCAAAGTGCGCCTTAGCCGCTTGCTGATCTGCCAATGCTAGACTTTGCGTATCAATAACACATTTAACCATTAGGCCACTTACTTGGGCAAAAAACGTTAACTGCTGGCTTTGCACATTAAATTCAAATCGATCTATAAATTGAATTGCTTGATTCATATCAATTCTCCAGCTTTTAATGATCGCACAATAGGGAGTATTGCTGGCATTTTATCACGCCAAACAAAGTAAGCTTGTGCTGCTTGCCCAACGAGCATACCGCTACCATCTAGTACGCTAATATCGGCTTTGTAATCCTGTGCCCATTGCATAAACAGAGTGTTTTGTAGTGAATAAAACATATCATATACACATTTACAATTATTAAGGTGCTTTTTGTCGAGTGCTGGCAACTCACCCAACATACTACTAGATGTAGAGTTTACAATTAGTGAGTAATCACCTTCAGGTAAATCATCAAATCCATAGCCTGTCACTGCGCCATATTGAGCAAACAGCTGTGCTAATGCTTTGGCTTTTGCCGCGGTGCGATTGACGATGATGATTTCACTCGGCTGCTGTGCCAGTAATGGCAATACAACCCCTCGCGCCGCACCACCAGCACCAATCAGTAAAATACGTTTACCTTTAATAGAAACTTTATTTGCGAGCAAGTCATTAACAAAGCCAACACCATCGGTGTTATCACCTAATAAGCGGCCATCATCTAGCAGCTTTATTGTATTCACAGCACCGACAATGGTGGCAAGCTCAGTTCGCTCATCAACTAATTCATATGCTTGCTCTTTAAATGGCATAGTTACGTTGGCACCATTACCACCAGCAGCAAAAAAATCAGCAACCGCTATTTTAAAGCCATCTATTGGTGCTAGTATTGCCCGATAATCGATTTTCTCGCCCAATGAGGTTGCAAATTGCTTATGTATCGCAGGGGATTTTGAGTGTTTAATGGGATTTCCAAAAACTGCATATTTGTCCATATTCGAGCAACCTCTTTGTTTAGTAATATTACAGAGTAACTTACTGCTAATTAACGATGATAAAAACTATGATTAAACGACTCTTTTCTAAATCGAAACAACCTGAGCCACAGCAAGCACCTACTCCCGAAAAAACGCCTTACCAAATGATGGGGGGAGAAGCTGGCGCATTTGCACTTGCAAATAGATTCTACGACATTATGGCCACCGATGATTACGCTAAACCGTTATATGATATGCATCCTCAACCATTAGATCGTATTCGCCAAGTATTTTTTGAGTTTTTATCCGGTTGGTTAGGCGGCCCTGATTTGTTTGTAGAAAAACATGGTCACCCTATGCTGCGTAAACGCCATATGCCTTTTCCTATCGATCAAGATTTACGCGATCAATGGATGTATTGTATGGATAAAGCGTTAGATGCTGAAATTGATAATCCTTTATTACGAGAAGGGTTACGAAAATCATTGGCGCAGCTTGCCAGTCACATGATCAACCAGCACTAAAGCGATTTTAATCTTTTAAGTTTGCGCTATATCAATGTCGTACTCTTCTAAATACAGATAATAACGCTATCTTGTTTAGAAGAGTATTATGCGCGTGAAATCCATCCAACATAAAATTTATGCATTACTGGCAATCACCGGCGTGCTAGTACTTTTTGCAAGTATTTTCAGTAGTTCAAATCAGCAACATACCCTTGCCCAGGAAACAATTGCCAGCAACATTAAGCTACTTGCTGATAATTACTTTGATTCCATCAATACCATGATGCTCACTGGCACAATGGCGAATCGAGAAATACTAAGCAGCAAATTACGTAATCACCCAAATATTGAAGATGCCCATATAATCCGTAGCCCCATTGTAAACAAACTTTATGGCCCAGGCGCTGCAAACCAAGCTCCAAGTAACGACGCAGAGATTGCAGCACTTAATGGAAAAGAAGACCTTTTCATTGAACAACAGCAAAGTACGCGTTATATGACCTATTTAAAGCCGATGCTTGCAAGCAGTGATCATAAAGGAACGAATTGCCTTGGTTGCCATCAGGCGCAAGAAGGTGATGTATTAGGGGTTGTAAAAATTAGTTATTCACTCGCAGATATTGAAACAAAAGTAACGCGAAATACACTTATCAATACAGCCCTGCTATCTACGCTTTTTGTAACTGCTTTTTTATTATTGGGTTTACTCTTTAGAAGAATATTCATTAAACGCCTCAATAACATTGATCGCATGATGCACCTAGCCACTAGCAATAATGATTTAAGCCTCAAAATTGAGGATAACAATAACGATGAGTTAAGCTCCTTAGCAAATAGCTTTAATCAGATGATAAGTGCCTTTAAAGAAAATATTGCGCAAGTGTCACATTCATCAAAAGTGTTGATTCATTCTGCCGAAGCCATTTATGCCTCTGTCGATGCGACTGAACAATCAATATTAAGCCAAAAACAAGGAACAGACTCTGTTGCGGCTGCAATTAATGAACTGGAAAGCTCATCTAACGAAGTTAAAAATACCACTCACTTTGCTTCAGAAAAATCGGAGAGTAGTAATGTGCTTGCACAACAGAGCTTACGCGTTGCTGAGCATACGCAGGTAAGCATAAATCAACTCGCTGACGATGTTCGTAGCGCAGCCCAGCAAGTAAGTCAGCTACAAGCTCAAACCTTAGAAGTGGGAAAAGTACTTGAAGTGATCAGTAGCATTGCTGAACAAACTAATTTACTCGCGTTAAATGCTGCAATAGAAGCAGCAAGAGCGGGAGAAGCTGGTCGAGGCTTTGCTGTTGTCGCCGATGAAGTTCGCACTTTAGCAACACGTACTCATGATTCAACAGACGAGATTAAACGCACAATAGATAAGCTACAATCAGAAGCCTCGCAAACCGTCACTATGATGAGTAACTCGTGTGAAGAAGCTGATGATAGGGCGCTACAAGTCAAAAAAGTTGCACAGGCTTTAAAAGATATTTCCTCTCAGATGAGCGAAATTAATCAGCTAAATGTACAAATTGCTGATGCAACAGAACAGCAAAGCTTAGCTGCTGAAGAAATTAATCAAAGTGTTGTGGCAATCAGTGATAATGCGGAGCGCTCATTAGTCGATGCCAACGACAATCAAAAAATAAGTGAAGAACTATTATCGCTAGCTCGCTCGTTGGATGAGCAGGTCAGACGTTTTAAATTAAATTAAGGTGCGGCGCTAAATCAATTAGCGCCAACTCGGTATTATAATTGCCAGTCTCGGGCAACTAATTGCTCCGGTTCACTACTTAGCCATGCTTGTGGCCTCAAGTAGAATTGGTAAAGCTGCGCTTCAGGACTTTCTGCCCCTGGCGTATAATTATATTCCCAGCGCGCAAGTGGCGGCATAGACATTAAAATAGATTCTGTACGGCCACCTGTTTGCAAACCAAACAACGTACCGCGATCCCACACTAAATTAAACTCAACATAACGACCTCGGCGATAAAGCTGGAAGTCACGTTGTTGCTGTGTGTACTCGTCGCTTTTACGACGTTCTATAATCGGCACATAAGCATCGAGAAAGCCATTAGCAACAGCTTGCATAAAAGCAAAGCTTTGCTCAAAGCCATGCTCATTCAAGTCATCAAAAAACAAGCCGCCCACACCACGAGTTTCATTACGGTGCTTGATATAAAAATATTCATCGCACCACTTTTTATAGCGAGGATACACGTCATCGCCAAAAGGAGCGCACAGATCATGCGCCACTTGGTGCCAATGCTTAACATCATCAAATACAGGATAAAAAGGTGTTAAATCGAACCCGCCACCAAACCACCAAATAGGTTCTTCGCCTTCTTTTTCTGCAATAAAAAATCGCACGTTTGCATGGCTAGTTGGTATATGCGGGTTTTTAGGGTGAATAACTAACGACACCCCACAAGCATGAAAACTACGTCCAGCGAGTTCTGGCCTATGTGCGGTAGCAGATGCAGGCATTGATGCACCAAACACATGAGAGTAGTTAACGCCGCCTTGTTCTATGATATTTCCATCACGAATGACGCGCGTTCGCCCTCCGCCCCCCTCTGCACGTTGCCAGCTATCTTCAACAAACTTAGCGTTCGCATCAGCGCGCTCTAAGCCTTCGCAAATAGTGTCTTGCAAAGCCATTAAATACGTTTTTACTTGTTCAAGCAGATTACTGTGCATGTTCATCCTCTAAATATTTTACCGGTCATTACGTCTTTAATAGTGCTTGGCTGAGTTCGGCCACCTAATGGCTCATCAACATAAAACGCAACCTGTTGATCAAATTCACTCTTCGCCATTTCAATGCTGGTTACTGTATCTTGCCCTGATAAATTAGCACTTGTTGACACTAAAGGCTTACCAAGTTCTTGGCATAAACGCTTAACCGTTGGGTGATTTGTTACACGTACCGCAATGGTATCAAACTGCCCTGTTAACCATTTTGGTGTATTTTTAGCTGCAGGCATTACCCACGTAATCGCCCCTGGCCAACTAGAAAAAATATCAGCGCGTTTATCCATAGGAATTTTTGCGTCATCAACATATTTTAGTAACTGACCATAATTATCAGCAATTAAAATTAAGCCCTTTTCGACTGGGCGTTGCTTGATCGCTAATAATTTTTCAACGGCGTGTTGGTCGTCTGGGTCGCAACCTAACCCATATACTGCTTCAGTTGGATAAACAATAACACCTCCTTGCTGCAAAGCAGTAAGGGCGGTTTTAGGCACAGAGGTTGAATCGGCCACAGGAATTCTCCACATACAAAAAGTTAAAGCTGCTAATTAGTCGCTCACCGTCAATTTATGCGAGCAGTTTTTCTGGGGGCATTGTAACACATCACTGTTCGCCATCTTCTTTTGTGTCATCACTGGCCACTGGCATTGTGGGCAAGTGTGTTCAATAGGTTTGTGATTTAAAGTGTACTTACAACTTGGGTAGCTGTTACATGAGTAAAAGATTTTTCCAAATTTATTACTACGTGCAACTAGCTGCCCTTTAGTACATTTAGGACATGCAGGTAATACGTCTTCATTTTCTTTAGGCTCGTCATGGGCAATATAATGACATTCAGGGTAGCCTGTACAACCAATAAACATGCCATAGCGACCATTTTTAACCACCAGCGGGTTTGCACATTCAGGGCAAGGGCTATCTTCTAGAACCTTGATTTGCTGAGTATCATGCTGTACTAAAGAGCGAATAAAGTCACATTTAGGGTAACTTGCACAGCCAAGAAAAGGACCTGACTTGCTATTACGAATAACTAACTCAGAACCACATTGAGGGCACACTTCGTACTCTTTTTCTAAGGCGTGTTGGTTTGCAGAGAAAAGTGAATGATCAATTTTGCTCATGTGTTTCCAAAGCGGTTGGTTAATTTTCGCCTAATATACCCAAACTAATTTAAGATACAAGCATACCCACCTAAATCCTCTAAAAGCACACGTATTGAAAAAGTCGATGTTTAATGTAAAACCTCAGCAGGCTCATTAAAAATAATTTTTTCCATTTGAGAATAAGCAAACTCGGAACCAGGCACATTAAATAGCACCATTAGTATTACCCATTTTAAATCATCAATCGTTATAAAAGGTTTATCTAAAGCACGTAAGCGATCCACGACCATTTCACGAACCGCACTATTTATAACCCCAATCTGCTCTATAAACATTAAAAAACCACGGCACTCAACACAAAGCATCTCACATTCACTCTCTGTAAAAATACGTACCGCATGTTGTGGATAAGCATTGAGATAAGGAATTTCATCACTGTGCTGTAGTTCAGCTAATTGCTCTAGCCAATTCAATGCTTTGTATATTTCGGGCTTATTGAAGCCCGCACGTAATAACTCATCTGTGAGTTCATTATGCTCAGCATAAATTTCAGCTTCACTATGAATATAATTTTCAAAGAGGTACATGAGGATATCGAACATGTTACTTCCCTTATATAAGTATCTATAATCTAGCGAACTCGGATATAGCCATCTAATACCCGCTCGACCCGGTCTTCAAGCTCAAGATCAAGTAAACGTGCTTGTACTTTATCTATCGGCCATTGGCTACGCTGAACAATTACATCGACTGCAGTCACTTCAAAACCTACACTACAAAGTACTTCGCATGTGGGTTCGTTAGTCTGCGCTTTCTCTATATTATATAGACTGTTTTGACAGGAAAAGCTTACTTCATCTAAAATATCACTGACATTTTCGACTAATTTTGCCCCTTGCTTTATTAAAAAGTGACTTGCTTCTGATAGCGGGTTTTTAATTGAACCTGGCACAGCAAACACTTCTTTATTTTGTTCCAGTGCATAGCGTACTGTAATGAGTGAGCCGCTTTTAATTTGCGCCTCGACAATTAATACACCGAGTGATAAACCCGATATTATGCGATTTCGGCGCGGAAAATTATTACCATTAGCGGCTGTGCCAGGTAAAAACTCACTCACTAATAAGCCATGTTCACATACTTTATCTGTAAGCAGCTTATGCCGTTTGGGATAATACACATCAACTCCTGTGCCAAGTACTGCAATCGTTTTACCGTTGCCCGCAAGCGCTCCTTTGTGGGCTGCACCATCAATGCCAAGTGCCATTCCTGAGGTAACAGTTAACCCTGCAAGAGTAAGCTGATGCGCAAACTCAGCCGCTATTTCTAGCCCTGATGGTGTAGCATGACGACTGCCAACAATCGCTATTTGTGGACTATTCAGTAGTTCTAAATTACCGCGGCAAAATAATAACAAGGGTGCACTAGCCACTTCTTTTAATAACGGGGGATATAAGGGGGAATCAAAATAATTAATTGCAGTTATATCTGACTGAGCAATTAATGTCTGATAGTAATCGACTTGCCGCCAATCAGTAGCAAGTAAGTTGCTAGCGATTTGTGAACTAAGGCCGCACTCTACTAACTGCTCGTGGTTAAGTTCAAATAAACACTCTAATGGCTGGTTTTGCGCTAGAGCCAGTAAAGTTTTAACACCCAAGCCTTTACATAAATAAAAGGCAAGCCAGTGTGCAAGCTTGCCTGAAGAATTTTCCATGCTCTCTCCTTAGAGCACTCAAACCTGATTTAATTTATAACTGCAAAATCACCGATGCGGATTGGGTGCTGGTTTTTTACGATTAAAGCGTAGCTAACTTTTTCATGTACTTTAAATACCATTAGCTCGCCAACTTTTTCTTTTGGCATATGCCACACTGTAGAGTTTTTATCTGGCTCAACCCCAAAAAATTCATCGCTCTTTTTCATGAATTTTTCAAGGCTATTAGAATCTTCTTCATAGCGAGGGCCATTACGTCCATCAAACACTGTAGGTGATTGACGTTCAATATCTAAAATATGGCCTGCTTTAATATTCTGCTCTAAACCTAAGTTTAGCACTACAATATCCATTGTGCTGAATTCTCTTAATCTACTTGTTGCTGCAATAATGTTACCTGTAATCGGCTCATCTGGGCGCTGCATTTTAAAATAGGCAGGTAAGGCTTGTCCTTGCATTGCTGGCATTAAGAAATCTGTGGCTCTGATCTCCTGTTTAGCCTCAGTCACTTTAACAGAGGAAGGCACTCCTTGTGATAAATCACCTTCTCTGAATACGCGGCCTATACCCACTAATTGTGATTTATATGCCAGTGCTTTATTCGTCTCAGGATCAATATACGCTTTGCCTTTACGATAAATTGCATAAGCTTCATGCAATTTAAGCTCGCCTTTAACATACACAATATGACCTTCGGTGTTCATTTTAGTGTTTACATTAGCACCTAAAATATAAGGTTTTTCCGCTATCTCTTTTCTACTTAGCGCTTGCTCATAAGTCAAATAAGGGCGTAATAGCTCAAGTGGCAAAGTTGGGATTGCATTACGACCTTTTGGTGTAATTCGTCCATGTGGGGACAATTTTTTATAACCTGAATTAATCACTAAGCGTGGATTTCCGTGCTCATCATAAATCAAAGAAAGGGCATCGCCGGGATAAATAAGGTGTGGGTTATCAATTTGCGGATTCATTTGCCAAAGCTCAGGCCACAACCACGGCTTATTTAGATAGATAGCTGAAATATCCCAAAGCGTATCACCTTTTTTTACAACATACTGTTTTGGCGCATCTTTTTTTATATTTAATACATCGGCTACCGATGGAAATGCAGTACTTAGTGCCAACACTGCTGCGAATAATGGGTATTTCATTGAGCTTCCTTGTGGTGTTTTTTCATTATTATCAACCAAAACCTGTTAAAGGTGAACGCGAATGGCTAAAATAAGAGCATACAATACCCTAAATTAAGCACAAGTGAAAAAGGTTACTATGGCTAGGTTAGAAGTTTTAAGATTTCCAGATGAACGTTTACGTACAATTGCAAAAGAAGTAACGCATGTTGACGACCAAATTCGTCAAATTGTAAAAGACATGCTAGAGACTATGTACGACGAGAACGGCATTGGATTAGCCGCAACCCAAGTTGACATTCATCAACGCATTGTCGTCATTGATGTATCAGAAGAACGCAATGAACCCTTGGTGTTGATCAACCCAACGATTATAACCCAAGCGGGTGAAACAGTCAGTGAAGAAGGTTGTTTATCTGTACCGTATTCTTACGCAAAAGTTGATCGCGCAGAAACAGTATCTGTAAAAGCCCTTAATGAGAAAGGTGAAGAGTTCACTTTAGATGCTGATGAACTTTTAGCTATTTGCATCCAACACGAGCTTGATCACTTAATTGGTAAGTTATTCATTGATTACTTATCCCCGTTAAAGCGTCAACGTATTCGTAAAAAACTTGAAAAAGAAGCCAAGCTTGCAGCGCAATAAGTACCTTAGAATTAATTAGGAAGTTCAGTGACACAACCATTACGCATTATTTTTGCCGGTACGCCCGATTTTGCTGCGCGCCATTTACAAGCTCTTATCGATTCAGAGCATCAAATTGTTGGCGTATACAGCCAACCTGATCGCCCTGCTGGTCGCGGAAAAAAACTCAAAGCCAGTGAAGTAAAAGAACTTGCGCTGGCGCATGAATTACCTGTTTTTCAACCGGCCTCATTAAAAAGTGACGACGCACTCACTGAACTAAACAACCTTAATGCCGACATTATGATTGTTGTTGCATATGGACTGCTGTTACCTAAAGCTATTTTAGATGCACCTCGCTTAGGCTGCTTAAACGTACATGGTTCAATTTTGCCACGCTGGCGCGGTGCTGCACCAATACAGCGTGCTATTTGGGCCGGGGATACTGAGACTGGCGTCACTATTATGCAAATGGATGAAGGCCTAGATACCGGCGACATGCTGCATATTAGCCGTTGCCCTATTGATGCGACTGAGACCAGTGCCAGCCTATACAATAAGCTTGCTGATTTAGGCCCAAGCGCACTTATCAACACCATCACTCAATTGGCTAATGGTGAAATTACACCACAAGTACAAGATGATGAACTGGCTAACTATGCTAAAAAGCTCTCTAAAGAAGAGGCAAACATTGATTGGACAATGGACGCTGCACAGATTGAACGTAACATTCGTTCATTCAATCCGTGGCCAGTGTGTTTTACCCAAATGGGCGAAAACACTGTAAAAGTATACCAAGCCAATGTTGTTGAACAAACAGGCCCTACAGGCACTGTTTTACAAAGCGATAAACACGGCATTGTGATTGCCTGTGGCACTAACGCACTTAATATCACGCAAGTACAACCACAAGGCAAAAAGCCAATGGCCATTACTGACTTTTTAAACGGCCGAGCAGACTGGGTAACTCCTGGTACAATATTAGGCGAAAACAATGAGTAAAGCTCCCAACATACGCGCGCTTGCCGCCGAAACTTTATATAACGTCGTAGATAAAGGCGCATCTCTAAATCAAGAGCTGCCTTTTGCAAGCCAAGGTTTACCCCCTAAAGATAAAGCCTTATTACAGCAAATTTGTTACGGTGTACTGCGTTATTTGCCAAGCTTAGAGAATTATTGCCAGCATTTAGTAGAACAACCTCTCAAGGGAAAGCGCCGTATATTCCAGTTTTTGCTGTATGTTGGCATTTACCAACTACAACATATGCGTGTTCCACCTCATGCAGCTATCAGTGAAACAGTAAATGCTTTAGAGCAGCTAAGAGCTCTGGGTCTAAAAGGTTTGATCAACGCTATATTACGCAGCTTTCAGCGCCAGCAAGAAGAGCTAGAAGAAAAAGCCAAACAAATTCCGGTCTGTTTATACAACCACCCAAACTGGTTTATCAAACAAGTTACCGAAGCGTACCCTGACTCTTGGCAAGCACTGTTAGAAGCCAACCAACAGCAAGCACCAATGTGGTTACGTGTTAATCAAGCGCAATATAACACAGCTGAATATAGCGAGATGCTTACAGCCAATGATATCGCACACACGTTAAATGCTGACTTTCCTGATGGCATTAAGCTAGATAAACCACGAGATGTTTTCTCATTACCCGAATTCGACACCGGCGCATGTTCAGTACAAGATGCTGCAGCACAGTTAGCGGCACGCTTTTTAGATCCAAAAGCTGAAGAGCACATTTTAGATGCATGTGCTGCCCCTGGTGGTAAAACATGTCATATTTTAGAGCTTGCTGATGCCGACGTACTTGCTCTTGATTGCGACGAAACACGCCTTGAGCGCGTAAAACAAAACCTTGTCCGTATTGGTCTAGGTGCTGATTTACAATGTGCTGATGCTTCTCAACCACACAAATGGTGGGACGAACAACAGTTTGATCGCATTTTATTAGATGTCCCTTGCTCTGCAACAGGCGTGATCCGCCGCCACCCTGACATAAAATGGTTGCGCCGTGCCTCTGATATCAATGATCTTGCAACATTACAAGGTGATATTCTAAATAACATTTGGCCGTTACTTAAGCCCGGTGGTACCTTAATTTATGCAACGTGCTCGGTATTACCACAAGAAAACCAATTACAAGTTGCTAAGTTTTTAACAAACAACAATGACGTTGAGCATATTCCGCTACATGATAACGACACGCCAGCAAACCCAGGTCTGCAATTGCTGCCCGGTGAAAGCGACGGTTTCTATTATGCCAAACTTGTAAAAAAACACTCATAAGAAGCTCAAGTAAACCATGAAAATAATCATACTCGGTGCTGGACAAGTAGGCGGAACGCTCGCTGAAAACCTCGTAGGTGAACAAAACGAAATCACGGTTGTTGATATTGATGGCAACCGTTTACGTGAGTTGCAAGATAAGTACGACCTGCAAGGTGTGACAGGACACAGTGCACACCCAGACGTACTACGCCGCGCCGGTGCGGAAGACGCCGATATGATAATAGCAGTGACCAGTTCAGATGAAGTGAACATGGTCGCTTGCCAAGTTGCTTACAGTATATTTAAAACGCCCACTAAAATTGCACGTATTCGCTCAGAGCAATACCTAAAGTACCGTGAAAAGTTATTTCAAAATGATGATTTACCGGTTGATCACTACATTGCACCCGAGCAATTGGTCACCAAGTATATTCGTCGCTTGATTGACTACCCAGGGGCTTTACAGGTTTTGCAGTTTGGTGATGGCATGCTCTCGTTAGTGGCTGTTAAAGCATACTACGGTGGCTTATTGGTTGGTTATGCGCTATCAGCCTTAAAAGAGCATATTCCTAACGTTGAAACGCGTGTTGCTGCCATTTATCGCCAAGGTAAAGCGATAAAGCCTCTCGGCACCACCGTTATTGAAGCTGATGATGAAGTATTCTTCCTCGCTGCAACTAAGCACATTCGAGCAGTAATGAATGAGCTACAGAAGCTCGAGCGTTCATACAAAAAAATTATGATCGCAGGTGGCGGTAATATCGGTGCAGGGCTTGCCCGTTCACTTGAAAAAAATCACAGTGTAAAGTTACTCGAACGCAGTAAAGAGCGTGCCGAGCAGCTGTCTGAAATGCTCGATAACACCGTGGTGTTTTGTGGGGATGCATCCGATCAAGAGCTGCTATCGGAAGAGCACATAGAACAAGTTGATGTGTTTATTGCGGTGACTAATGACGATGAAGCAAACATCATGTCGGCCATGCTTGCCAAACGCATGGGTGCACAAAAAACCATGGTGCTTATTCAGCGCGGTGCGTATGTTGATTTAGTGCAAGGTGGTGAAATTGATATTGCTATTTCACCGCAGCAAGCAACTATTTCAGCGCTGCTTACTCATGTTCGCCGTGGTGACATTGTAAATGTGTATTCTTTACGTAAAGGTGCGGCAGAAGCGATTGAGGCTGTTGCCCATGGCGACGAAAACACATCAAAGGTTGTAGGGCGTGCAATTGCTGATATCAAGCTTCCTGCAGGGACTACTATTGGTGCAATCGTTCGTAACGATGATGTATTAATTGCGCACGACGACACGGTTATTCACTCTGGTGATCACGTTATCATGTTTTTAATTGATAAAAAGCATATCAACGTCGTTGAAAAACTATTCCAAGTAAGTGCGATTTTCTTATAAGAAAATATGCTTTATATACCGGTTCAATTAAAAAAGCAGCTTAAGTTAAGCTGCTTTTTACGTATATGAAGTGAAGTGTTCATTTTATTTTCCGCTAAGGAAAGCTTATTGTGCCTTGGCGAATTCTTCTTTTGATAACTCACCGTTTTGATCAGTATCTAAGTCTGCAAATATCTCTACAAGGCGTGTATTTACCGATGCCTCTTCTTTGGAAATAGCACCATTACCATCGGTATCAAATGATTCAAAGGTAACCGCAGCAAATGCTGCTGATGAAGCTGCAAGGGCCAAAATAGCAAATGTTGTATTAATATGTTTCATCGTTTTATTCCTCATAAATAAAAAGTAGTATTTTTACTTTTCATTATATTGGTATCGAAAATCTCTTTAAGAAATCACTTTATAAAAATTAAGCTTTTGCAAACTCTTCTACAGAAAGCTCACCATTCCCATCGGTATCTAGTTCAGAGAATAAGCTCATTAGCTCTGCATCCACTGATGCTTCGCTTTGGCTGATTGCGCCACTGCCATCAACATCTAACGTGTCAAAGTCGGTTGCAGCGAATGCTGCTGAAGATGATGCTAATGCGATAAGTGCTAATGTTTTATTTAATGTATTCATCGTTATATTCCTTCAATATTTATGTTTACGAACGCTATATAAACTACCGAGGGCAATCTCATTTCGTTCAATACAAGCTAACTATTACAACTTCGGTGCCAACTCTAAATAGTTATTTAAAATCATGATGTTGATAGTTAAAAAGGAAGAATAAAAAGGTTTAACCACTCTTTTTTGTGGCCAATTAGCAACAAGTCACTTTACATAAAAATTAAATAAATAATAATCAATGGTTTAGGTTTTTAATAAATGACACAGTTTTATCTTTCATACGCTTTTTTAGCTCACTTTTAGAGTGTCTAAAATCGTATTGCAACTGAATAGCCATAGTTTAAAAAATAAACCTGTAAAACAACAAGCTTAAGCCTTTGATTTTAATTGATTTAAAAATATATTTTAACAGAAAAGAAAATAACGGAGCTGGTTTTTGCTTAAAAGTGTGGTTTGTTGCCATTGTGCGAAATCACAATGGCAAAGCGGTTAAATTTTGCTTATAACCGAGTGTCTCTAAAATAAACAATGTCAGTGACTATTTTAGTTTTTACTGAGTTGGCAATAAAACACAATTCATGCGCTTGGTGATGAAAAGATTCCAGTTGCTCAAAGCTCAACGCTTGCCCCTCTGACGGTGTTACCTTCGGCTTTAATGTAACCAGTTTCATAGCGACTTTACCCGCATCGTCTTTTTCCATCACGCCGACAGCATTATCAATATAACTATCAATTTTAATTTTATGTTTTGCAGCAATAGATAAAAAGAACAACATATGGCAGCTCGACAACGAAGCGATAAATGCCTCCTCTGGATCGACATTTTCAGCAACCGAATACGGTAGTGGCACTATATGCGGAGAAGATGATGCCGCCACGCTTAGACCACCATCAAACTCCCACTGATGAGATCGACTGTATTTGTTATCTATAAACAATTCATCTGCTTTACGCGTCCAGTCAATTTTCACTAGATACTCTGACATTTCAATTCCTCTTATTTAGATCACCCACGAAAATGCACTTAGCCACAATAGCTGAATACCATAAGATACACGCTGATAAACCCCTGCGTGCTTTCTTGCCTTAAACGCTTTAGCCAACAACACTAAAAAGTAAATTGTAAATCCGGCCGACACCGCTGAAAACCACCGAAAAATAACCGACACACTCTCACTAAAAACCACCAGCAACGGCGCAATTAGCAATGAAAGTAACATAATAAAACCAGCCCAAGAGTGGATATTACAACTCACAGTTGGCGTTTTTATATAAGGATCTGCATCCATAGGGAAATAACCAGCCACCCAAGTTCCTATACCATGAACAATGACTAGCCAAGCAACTAGATTAATGAGAATAGATGCATCATCAAATGCAAGAACATGCCAGCCAAATAGGCAAAAAAGTATGCCTAGTGGGTAATTGTTTATAAGGGGAGATAATTTTTCTGTAGGGCTACCAGTGGCACCAAGCTCACTGCAAAATTGTTTTCTATGACTGTAATTTGGGTAAAACCGACCAGCCACATAAACACCTACCACAATCCATATACTGGCTATAATTGCGGCGTACGAAGAAATTAGCGATAACATTATTCACCTCCATGTATGAATTAACGCCTTGATAATAAACTTATTTTCAAAACATGTATACCCAAGCCACCTCAATATGCGAGCGTCGCTTTTAAACTAACCCTCTGGGCGTTTCATAGGCGCTTACTCTCTACGTTGTTACTTCTTAAAAGGGACGACCATTATTGCAAAGTAACGCCTTGATATTAAGCCCCTGTGGAACGCTGAATTCTGCATCTTGAGGTGGTTTGGGTATAAACGTTCGATAAACAAACAAAAAAGCAGCCAGGAGGGTGGCTGCTTTAGAGTAAAATGATCAGGGAAGAATCAATTTTAAAAAATCATATTATGCTTTAGAGAACTCTTCTTTTGATAACTCACCGTTTTGGTCAATATCAAGCTCTGTAAATTTCCCCATAAGTTCGGCATCAACTGATGCTTCGCTTTGGCTTATTGCGCCATTGCCATCAACATCTAGCGTGTCAAAGTCGGTTGCAGCGAATGCTACTGAAGACGATGCTAGTGCGATAAGTGCTAATGCTTTATTTAATGTGTTCATAATTAATATTCCTTCAATGTACTATCAAAAAATTGGTTTCAATACTGGTTAAAGCCGTCCTTGCTATCCTTTATCATAGGTTCCTTTCCCATTTAGGTTGTCTTTGGCAACTCAGGATAAACTAAGTATTCAGGTATTAAGCTTGTGAAAACTCTTCTTTTGATAACTCACCGTTTTGGTCAGTATCAAGTTCTGCAAACTTTGCAGAAATAGTCGCATCAACTGATGCTTCCTGCTGGCTAATCACGCCATTACCATCAACATCTAGCGTGTCAAAGTCGGTTGCTGCAAATGCTGCTGAAGACGATGCGAATGCGATAAGTGCTAATGTTTTATTTAATGTGTTCATAATAAATATTCCTTGTAGATAAATTAAGAATGGAAGTCCTTTTCAGAGATCCCTTTAGTAAAAGAATGCCTATATTACGACTTTGAGAACTCGTCTTTAGACAACTCACCGTTACCGTCTGTATCTAGTTCAGCAAACTTTGCCATAAGCTCTGCATCAACTGACGCTTCGCTTTGGCTGATTGCGCCGCTACCATCAACATCTAACGTATCAAAGTCGGTTGCAGCAAATGCTGCTGAAGATGATGCTAATGCGATAAGTGCTAGTGTTTTATTTAATGTATTCATAATAAATATTCCTTCAATGTTTATGGTTTAGAACAAAGTAGTAATCATGTTTTCGTTCAGTACAACTAGACTATTACAACTTCGATGCCAACATTTATAAGCTCAACAAAATCAAAACCTTAAAGAGTTTAGCGCGGAATTTAGAGGTGTTTGTTGTGTTTTTTGTTGCTAAATAGCAACAAAATAAAGGAGGGTAAAATTAAAACTTAATTTATCAGTGACTTACGTAAAATGAAAAAGACACAAAACAGCATCAAAACGAAAAATCATTCTCTATGAGCATCTTTTGAAACACGGAAAAGCTTAATGTATATACAGATAGCTTGAAGTTAAATTTAATTTTAAAAATAAGCCATTGATAAGTAATGACTATTAAAATAATTAAACCGATTTTGAGAAGAGTTACATGATTTTCGCCATTTTGTTGCAAAATAGCGAAAATCATCAAATTTAAACAAGCGGCTCTAGCACTGAGAGGTCAATAAAGTGATCCTTCATGAAGGATTTCATTTCCTCTTCACTTGCCGTTAACTGAATACCAAACTGTGAGCCTGTAGCATGGGTTTTGATACTGCATATTTGTCCACTAAACTCTGTGACGCCTTTGTTATTTTTATCTAATACTATATTGCATTGTGTGTTCTTTAATTTAGTCAGGTCATCTTTGCCTTTTACATCAAACATCACACCCGTCACTGAGATATCCTTAATCACCCCATGTAATTCTCGCTCATCGCTGAGCTTTATTGTTGCAGGTAGTAATGTTGGAATACGCGTTTGTGAGCGTAACCTAAATAGCTGAACTTGGGTTGGGAAGTTTAAATAAATAAGTCGTGCTGGGTGCGATGATACCGACAGTATCTGTTGACGAAAAGCAATAACCTGCCCACCACCGCTTTCGAGCACAGCCCTAACAATGACAACAACACCGTCTTTTAAGTATTCACCAGCATTACTTAAACGCTTGGGCGAGGGATAATTTAATATAACGAATCTATCATTTAAAAAACCGACAAACTCCGTTTTAATACGCTTACTTGTGGTGGGTGTTAAAACCTCTACATCGACAATACTGCCAGCCGTTATGTGCGCTAAATTCTCTAAATTTAATTGTTGTTTTGTTTTTGGCATATCCTTTCCAACTACATATCAATGTTCTAATGCAACAAATGGCCTGAATACTTTTCAAGTCATAACTGATTAACCGCGCCAAAAGGTCGGGGTAAATAATACTAACAAGGTGAATATCTCTAAGCGCCCAAACACCATCGCAATCGTTAATAACCACTTGGCACCATCACTGATCGCGCCATAATGGGCAGCAACATCCCCCAAACCTGGGCCTAAATTATTTAAACATGCAGCCGTAGCTGAAAACGCCGTAATGTTATCCATACCAGTGCCCATTAAGGCTAACATGATTATTACGAACACTAGCGCATACGCAGAGAAAAACCCCCATACGGCCTCAACAACCTTATCAGGCAAGGCTTTACGACCCAGCTTGATAGAATAAATAGCCCGAGGATGAACCAAACGGTTTAACTCTCGCACGCCTTGCAGATAGAGTAAAAAGACTCTCACAACCTTCATACCGCCACCGGTCGAGCCTGCACAGCCACCAATAAAACTCGAAAAAACCAACAATATTGGCAAAAATAATGGCCACGCAGAGAAATTGTCCGTGGCAAACCCCGCGGTAGTACTAATCGACACTGCTTGAAAAAGTGCCTGATCGAGTGTTTCATCACCGTTAGCATAAACATTATTTGAAGACAGTACCGTAAAGCACACAACCACTAGCGCTAACTGTATAAATAAAAACACTTTAAACTCAGGGTCACGTAAATATACGTTGAGATTACGACTCGATACCGCAGCGTAGTGCAACGTAAAGTTAACAGCTGCGATAATTAAAAACACCACGCAGATAAAGTTAATTAATGGACTATCAAAGTGCCCCATAGACGCGTCATAAGTAGAAAATCCACCTATCGCAATTGTAGAGAAAGCATGACAAATCGCATCAAACCATTCCATGCCAGCGGCCCAATAAGCAAGCGTACAGGCAACTGTTAACGCGACATAAATATACCAAAGATGCTTGGCTGTATCGGCTATTCGCGGCGTCATTTTTGAATCTTTAACAGGCCCAGGTGTTTCTGCGCGATACAGCTGCATACCACCAACGCCAAGCATAGGTAAAACAGCCACTGCAAGTACGATTATCCCCATACCGCCCAACCACTGCAGCTGTTGGCGATAAAACAAAACTGATTTAGGAAGGTACTCAATACCAGTAAGCACCGTTGCCCCAGTTGTCGTTAGACCTGAGAATGCTTCAAACACAGCATCTGCTAAAGATAAATTTGGCTCTTGTAAAAAAATTAGCGGCAAGGATGCAAACGCACCTAGTACCAACCAAAATAGCACCACGATTAAAAAGCCTTCGCGAGCTTTTAAATCCCCTTGCTCATGTCTGTTTGGGTAGTACGCAAGTAAGCCAATAACAACACTAAATATAAAAGCGAGAACAAATGGCACACCGCCACCATCTTTATAAATAAGCGATACAATTGCCGGCGGCACCATGGTGATACTAAACAGTACAACGAGTTGGCCGAGAATTTTAATGATGGTACGAAATTGCATTGAGCGATCGCTTTTTATAGGGTAATGGTTAGTGAGTAATGGTTATTGTCTTACTCTTTAATACTTAACTCAACCGCACCATGGCTCAAATCATAAATATCTTTTATGGCTTGCTTAGCTTGGCGGCTATCAATAGTAATAACCCATTCAATATTAGCAGTAAATTGTTTTTCGATATTAAGTACTTGGTACTGTGTTTTCAGCAACTGCTCTATCGCTCCTTGCGCACTGTAATCACTATAACCAATCAGCTCCACACTGGGGACTTTTAAGATTGTTGTTAAATGCGCCAACGCATTATTGAGTGATCCACCATAGGCTCGCACTAAACCACCGGTTCCTAACTTTATACCACCAAAGTAGCGCGTAACCACAGCTGTGATCTCCCCTAAACCAGATCCTACCAGCACATTTAGCATTGGCTTACCCGCCGTGCCGTTAGGCTCGCCATCATCAGAAAATCCATACACATGACTACCGCCCGGGTTACCTGCTACATGTGCCCAACAGTTATGACGCGCATCACTGTACTTTTCTTCAATACTTTTAATGAATGCTTTTGCACAGGCTAAATCGGGCGTATGTGCAATGTGCACAATAAAGGTGCTTTTTTTAATTTCTTCTTGATGAAACACATCCGCTGCGGGGTATTTATATTCTGACATACTTTAGTTAACCAATATTCAACCAAAAAAATGGGGCCATATGGCCCCAATCATTCAAACTTAGAGAATTAAGCTAAGTTTAGATCACGCGTCATATTTTCTAAGCTGTCTTCGTGTACGATAATGTTATCTTCGATACGAATACCACCAAATGGTTTAAACGCTTCAACTTTTTCCCAGTTAATAAACTGTTTGTTGTCGGTTTGCGCTAAATCACCTAATAGTGAATCTATGAAATATAAACCAGGCTCAATGGTGAACACTTGGTTTTTCTCAATCAAACGAGTACAACGTAAGAAAGGATGCCCTTCTGGCGGCGCTTGATGCGCACCACTTTCATCAGCCATAAAGCCGCCCATGTCATGTACTTGCAAACCAAGATGATGGCCAAGTCCATGCGGGAAGAAAGTAGATGTAATGCCGCGCTCAACAATTTCAGCTGCGGGTAGTTTAACAATATTAAAGTCACTCAGTACTTGCGCTACACGCTGGTGGCAATCTAAGTGAAGCTCGCCATATAGCATACCCGGCTTTAACGCTTTCCCTAATGCAATTTGATGATCAGTCATTACATTGATTAAATCAGCAAATTCACCTGATTTTTTAAAATCGTAGGTACGGGTAATATCAGCAGCATAACCGTTAAAATTAGCACCAGCATCAATTAAGAATGAATGATGTGCGTGTGGCGCTTTAGGATCAAAATGCGTGTAATGCAAAATAGCGCAGTTTTCGTTAAGTGCCACAATATTGCCGTACGGCATTTCATTTTCACTTTGACGTGTAGCGATTAAGTAAGCTTGTTGAATATCAAACTCTGAGCCACCATTAAAGAAAGTGTCGCGCGCTGCTTTATGACCATCAACTGCAATACGGTTTGCTTGGCGTAAACATTCAAGCTCATATTGAGTTTTATACGCACGATGATAGTTAAAGTAATTAAGTACTGGCTCAGGGTTCATAATATTAAAACCGAGCGCTTGTGCAACTTCTAAGTACTCACCAATATAAGCATAATTTGCTTTATCGTACGGTAATAGCTTTTCAACTTGATCAGGCTTAAGTAACAGCTCAATATCAAAGTAGTCAGCCCAAAAATCACGCGGCTCATCAGGTACTTTATGCCAGAAATCAACAGGGCGATAAAATATTAACTTTGGCTTATCAGTCCCATTTATAACTATCCAACAATGTGGGTTATCGATTACAGGTAACCAAGCTTTAAAATGCGGGTTAACTTTAAACGGATAATACATGTCATCTAAAAATTGGCGCTTAGCTTGTCCTGAGTGGATCACTAAACCTTCTAATCCTTCACGCTCAACAATAGTTTGAGTACGCTGCTGCAGTGTTGCAATATGTTCGGCGTATAAAACGGCTAATTTATCCATAGTAAACCCATCTGTTAAATTTAACTTGCACTGAGTCTATCATAGACTCATATATCCCCAAACCACCAGCAGATGCACTAAAGCATCTGAGGGGATCTTTACCCACCCATTTTCATTTCTAAAATAGGCGCTAATATATTCCCCTCACGCCCCAAACGCGTGTGGTAAACCTGTCTATAAGCGAATACATTCTTAACATAGTCGCGTGTTTCTCGATACGGAATAAGCTCTACCCATAACTCCGCAGGCATCGCCTCTTTTGGTAACCAACGCTTTATGCGATGATACCCTGCATTATATGACGCTGTTGCAAGCACCTCGTTACCTTTATTTTTCTTTTTTAGATACTCTAAATACTCAGTACCTAAGCGAATATTGGTTTTGGGTTGATTTAAACGACTTCCTGACACCCTACTCTTATTTACATATTTAGCGGTACTAGGCAATAATTGCATTAACCCTCGTGCATTGGCATGCGAACGTGCGTCGGGCGCAAAGGAACTTTCTCGACGAGAAATCGCAATACTCCAGGTTACATCAATGTGGTTACGTTTACTGTAGCGCTCAAATAAATCTTGAAAGGCAAATGGAAAACGCAGCTCCACATAATCCCACGCTTTAATTTGCGCTAAGGTGTAAATAGTACTGTCGTACCAATCAAGTTCGGCAGCCAATTTTGACGCTGCCAATTTCTCTTCTTCACTTGATGTATTCGTTAAATAATTCCACTCTCGTCGTGCTGAAGTAAAGCGTTTTAACTCATACAACGCTTTTGCCCGTTTAAAACCTGGTGCATTAGCAACATTAAGCATCAACTTGTCACTCACTAGTAAAGGTTGATTATTCAACTGCACGGGTAATCCCAAGCGCGCAGCTGCTAAAAAGCCATAATAATCTCGCTCTTGCGCAACTCCCTGCCAAATTGTATTTGCTCTTTCCTTATCACCACGTTGTTCTAAACTATAGGCCAACCAATATTGCTGACCGAGGCTGAGATTTTCTTTACCAGTAAAAAACGCCACAATGCCCGACCAATCTTGAGTTTTGAGCATATTACCCAATTGCCATTGCATCAATTTACGGTCTTGGCGCTCTTTAGGTACTTTACTTAACCAAAAACGTGCTTCTTCATGGCCACTTGAAGCAAGCGCTAACGCAAATGTATAATAAACATCAGCTTTTTTCTCATCAGTGTAATCAAACATCGCGTCTAGTTTTTCCCACGCTTTAAGTGCTAAAGCCTTATCACGCCAAATTAGTCGCTTAATACCATAATGGGCTATTTCACCTTCTTTAACTGATTTGTGCTTATAACGATATAAACCCGCCGCAGAACTTGGATCACTGCGTACTTTACTGTACAGATCGGCCAAATATTGTTCTTTACGAGGCAGCAACGTCTTTAAATAAGGTAATAAGCTACGCGTACCACCTTGAGCAGACAAAGTTATACGTTGCCACACTAACTCTTCACTCATATAACCTTGCTTGCGCCATAGGCTAAATAATGAATCACACTCTTTGGGCTGTGACTTACCTACCACCCATAAATCGGTGACCTGATTAAAAATTGCTTTTTTTGGGGCACCCAAATCCAGCTGGTATTTTAGATAAGTACAAGTCAGCTCATTATTTCTAGTGGTACGGTAATTTTGTATATATGCAGCTTTACGATTATGCTTTTGTAAATGCTGTAACCATGCTTTACGTACTGGCCACTCCAATGGTGTGTGTTCGTAAATTGATAAATAATTTTCTATCTCAGATTGACGCTCAATACTTGGGTTTCGTTGCCAATACATTTTTTCAACGTACGGCTTAAGTGGATGATCGAGCTGTATTGCTGCTTCCTTAAACTCTTGATAACTTCCATTTTTAGCTATTTTTTCAGCGCTTAAAAATGCCTTATGGGCAGAATCGGCTTGGGCAGAAAAAAAAGGAAAGAGTAATGCAGCTGCCGTAAAACCTAACAATTGTTTTTTCATGATGACCTTAAATATTCAAAGGTAAATAAAAGACAAACACTTCACCTACACCTTAGCATCAAACAAGCTATATTTTAACCAGTAGAAAGTCCGCTTAGTAAATTTTTCGTTGCATTTTTAATTTAAAGCAAGCACACTGATTGAAATGCAAACTCATCGTACCAGTCTTAGTTCACTAACTAGGGAGAATAATAATGTTATATAAAAGCGATTCCTTTGAAGTTGCTTTCATCAAGGATAATATCGCCGAGTTCAAATTTTGTGTTGCAGGTTCTGTAAACACCTTGTCTCAGCAAACCTTGAAAGATTGCGCTTACGCATTAAAAGAATTAGCCGCCAACAGCGACATCAAAGGCATGATTTTTACCAGTGATAAAGACCACTTTATTATTGGTGCCGATATTTTCGAATTTTTACCGACATTCACTAAGCCAGAAGCTGAATTAGTTACCTGGATTAAAGATGCCACTGATGTTTTTGATGCGGTAGAAGATTTACCATTCCCAACTCTAAGCGCCATAAACGGCTTAGCACTTGGCGGTGGTTGTGAGTGGGTACTCGCTACCGATTATCGTGTTGCTAGTACAAACGCAAAAATTGGCCTACCAGAAGTTAAACTTGGCATAATGCCAGGATTTGGTGGCACGGTGCGCTTACCGCGCATTGTTGGCGCCGATAACGCCATGCTTTGGATCACTGCCGGTTCTGAAAATCGTGCAGCTGATGCCCTCAAAGTAGGCGCTGTTGACGCGGTAGTTAGTGCTGACAAACTTTTAGAGTCAAGTATATCAACACTTGAATTAGCGATTGCTGGCAAGCTAGATTGGCAAGCAAAACGTAATGTAAAACTCCAACCGCTTAAATTAAACCGCGTTGAGCAAGGCATGAGCTTTGCAATGGCAGAAGGTATGGTAATGGGTAAAACCAAAGGCCACTATCCTGCTCCTATCATGGCGGTTCGTACTATTAAAGCAGCTGCTAACTGTGAACGCGCCGAAGCAATGGCGATTGAAAATGCCAACTTTGCTAAATTAGCTCGTACACCAGAAGCTGCTGCGCAAACAGGTATATTCTTAGCTGATCAATACATCAAAGGTAAAGCGCGCAAACAAGCTAAAGCCAGTGATGTAGCCATTAAACAAGCAGCTGTACTTGGTGCTGGTATTATGGGCGGTGGTATTGCTTACCAATCGGCTTATAAAGGCACGCCAATCATAATGAAAGACATCCAGCAGGATGCGCTTGATTTAGGTATGACCGAAGCATCTAAGTTTTTAGGCCAAAAAGTTCAACGTGGTCATATGACGATGGACAAAATGGTTGCGACGTTAGGTAAAATCAAACCAACTCTTAACGATAGCGATTTACAAAGCGCTAATATCGTAGTTGAAGCCGTTGTTGAAAACCCTAAAGTTAAACAAGCGGTGCTTGCAGGTCTTGAAAAAGATATGCCAGCAGGTACGATTCTAACCTCAAACACATCAACAATTCGTATTGATGAGTTAGCGACTGCCCTTGAAAAGCCTGAAAACTTCTGTGGTATGCACTTCTTTAACCCTGTGCCTAAAATGCCATTAGTAGAGATTATCCGCGGCGAGAAAACCTCGGAAAAAACCATTAATGCCGTCGTTGATTACGCCTTAAAACTAGGTAAATCTCCAATTGTTGTAAATGACTGCCCAGGTTTCTTTGTAAACCGCGTTTTATTCCCATACTTTGCAGGCTTTAGTAAATTAGTTGTCGAAGGCGCTAACTTTGCCAAAGTAGATAAAGTAATGGAAAACGTGTTTGGTTGGCCAATGGGCCCGGCATACTTACTTGATGTTGTAGGTATTGATACTGCATATCATTGTACAGGTGTTATGGCTGATGGTTTCCCTGAGCGCATGTCACGAGCAGAAAAAGATCCAGTTTCAGTATTCGCTAACGAAAAACGTTTTGGTCAAAAGAACAAAGCGGGTTTCTACCAATATGCGCCAGATCGTCGTGGCCGCTTGAAAAAAGCCCAAGATCCACAAGCAGTTGAGCTACTGAGTTCAATCACTGATGCACCAAAAGAGTTTGATAAACAAGAAATTATCGATCGCTGTATGGTGCCAATGATCAACGAAGTGCTACTTTGTTTACAAGAAAACATTGTTGCTTCTCCACAAGAAGCTGACATGGCACTTATTTACGGCATCGGTTTCCCTCCATTTAGAGGCGGTGCGTTCCGTTACTTAGATCAAACTGGGCTAGCTAACTTTGTTGCAACCGCAGACAAATACGCTCACCTAGGTGCGATTTACCAAGTATCTGAGCAAACTCGCAAATGGGCTGAAGAAGGCCGTATTTTCTATAAGGTGGAAGGATAAGACCATGAATACTCCAGTAATTGTAGATTGTATTCGTACGCCAATGGGCCGTTCTAAAAACGGTGTATTTAAACACAAGCGTGCCGAAGATTTAAGTGCTCACCTAATGAAGGGTTTACTTGATCGCAACCCAGCCGTTGATCCAGCATCGATTGACGATATCTATTGGGGTTGCGTACAACAAACTTTAGAGCAAGGTTTTAACGTTGCACGTAATGCATCATTGCTTGCAGGCATTCCGCATTCAGTTCCTGCAACAACGGTGAATCGTTTATGTGGTTCATCAATGCAGGCATTACATGACGCTGCTCGCGCAATTATGACTGGCGCGGGTGACACCTACCTAATTGGTGGTGTTGAGCACATGGGTCACGTACCAATGACTCACGGTAATGATTTCCATCCAGGTCTTGCAACTTCAATCGCGCAAGCATCTGGTTCAATGGGTTTAACAGCAGAATACCTAGCAACAATTCACGGCATTAGCCGTGAGCAGCAAGACCAATTTGCATATCGTTCGCATCAGCGTGCTCATGCAGCAACAGTTGAAGGTCGTTTCCGTCGCGAAATCCTCGCAATGGAAGGTCATGATGATAATGGCTCACTGATTTTAGTTGAAGATGACGAAGTAATTCGCCCAGAAACAACAGTAGAAGGCTTATCACAGCTTCGCCCTGTGTTTAATCCTGCATCGGGCTCAGTAACTGCCGGTACGTCTTCAGCTCTTTCTGATGGTGCATCTGCGATGTTAGTAATGAGCGAAGAAAAAGCGAAAGCTCTTGGCCTGCCAATTCGTGCACGCGTAAAAGCGATGGCGGTTGCGGGTTGCGATCCATCAATTATGGGTTACGGCCCAGTACCAGCGAGTAAAAAAGCACTTGCACAAGCTGGTATCACTATTGATGACATCGACGTAGCTGAACTTAACGAAGCATTTGCCGCGCAATCACTACCGGTATTAAAAGACTTAGGTCTTGCTGATGTAGTTGATGAAAAAGTGAACCTAAACGGCGGTGCTATCGCTCTTGGTCACCCTCTGGGTTGTTCAGGCTCGCGTATTAGCACATCGCTTATTCACTTAATGGAAGATAAAAACGCAAGATACGGTTTAGCGACCATGTGTATTGGTTTAGGCCAAGGCATCGCGACTATATTTGAACGTGTTCAAGACTAATTAGTTTGAACACGTAAACCATCTCTTGGTGATTAAAAGCCGTACTGATTAATTCAGTGCGGCTTTTTTATGATTCGTTTCCCAGGTTGGCCTTGATATGTATCATTGAAGTGACTTTATTTATCGCGCTCAGGTCGTTAAACTAGCAGCCTTAAATTAACCATTAAATGCGACCGCATACGCTAAGGTAAATCAACCATGAGTTTTGATAACCCCGATCACCAATTAGACGCCATCGGCCTACGCTGCCCAGAGCCTGTCATGATGATCAGAAGCGCGGTACGCAAAATGGAAAATGGCGAAACCTTATTAATCACCGCAGACGACCCATCAACAACCCGCGACATCCCCAGCTTCTGCATGTTTATGGATCACACCCTAATAGCCAAAGAAGTCGATGCCGTGCCGTATCGGTATTTAGTGAAGAAAGGGTTATAGGTTGGGTTGAGTGAAACGAAACCCAACAAAAAATTATTCTGCGTCTATACTGATATTTACAGCATCAATTCCCCAATCAACAGCTAATGCCCCTGAATTTACATATTTATGAAAGCTAGAGTATGGCCAATCAACAGCTCTGGTTACATATTTATGTTTCACAGGATTATAATGAATGTAGTTAATATGGTTTTGCAGATCATTATCGTCTCTAATTTTATGCTCCCAGTAACGACGTTGCCATATGCCACGCTCAGATTTAGCAATTCGGCTTGTGCTGCGAAACTCATCTATCGGCAGCGACCTTGAAAAATAGCTTTTAATTAATCGCCACCGCAAAGCATAGTCTCTATCATTTACAGGAAGTTGCCATAGTGCATGTAGGTGATCGGGCATGATAACAATTGCAATTGTTTTTACTGGATACCTTTTAATAACTTTTGAATAAGCACTACGCAATGAGTCAATATTTTGTGTTAGGTATTCTTTATTTCTGTTTTCTAGAGTCAATGTGAAAAAATAACAAGCCCCAGAGTCTAAAACCCGCCTATATTGCATCTATATTCATCCATGAACAATTTTAATTTTTTAACTATAGAGCACAAAGTATATTAGGTACATGTAGGTTGGGTTGAGTCTTGCGAAACCCAACAATATACAAATTCTCCCAACGGTTCATACAAGAACCTTTTCTACAATTACCTCGCTAGGAATTGATCTCCCATTAATTTCTCTTATTGATACTTCCTTTTCGTCTGGATAAAACTCATTCTCTAGCTTTTTCATTATTATGTTGTATTTTTCAAATAGCTCGGAATCCAAAACATACACATACCCTTCACAATTATTAAATTTTGCGAATTTCTTAGCTATTTCAAAGCTTGTAGTGGTCGAAACCCAAGAAAACTCATATATGGCTGAATCATACTGATGATAAAAATACATGAGTTATTATCACTAAATCCAGACTCAAAACCGGCTCCAGACTGTCCAGCTAGCTCTCCTGCACTCAGTACTACATCAATTTTATTACTCTTAGGTATAAATATTTCCTTTATTTATTTTGTCTAATCCTATATTAACCCCGCGGTATAACTTCATGGTCTTCCTTAAACTTATTTCTATTAATAGTTATATAAGCCTTATAATGTGGATAAGCTTATGCCATGTTGGGTTTCGTTTCACTCTACCCAACCTACTTCTGACAGCTCTTACTTCTTAGTTATCGTCACTTTCGGTTGATCATAGTCACTATAATCAATACTGACGATATAACTGCCTTTAATTGCTGGTGTGAAGCTTAAGTAGTTATAGGTAGTATCGCAATCGGCTAAAACGCTTTGCCCTAGCGTTAGTGCTTGACCCGTTGGGTCTTGTTCACTGAATCCGCAATTATAACCTGCGCTCCAATCCATATCGGCAATTTTAAATTCGTACACTTTACCTGGCGTTGAGAATTTCACGTTCGCTTGATAAAGCGCAGGCGCGACTTGAGTAAATGCATATTGCGTTTCTGCGTCCCATAAATTGAAGTCACCCCGTAAGTACATAGTACGGTCAAGCTCTTTACTTGGTAGTACATCGCTAATATCAGGCATTTGTATTTGGCTTGAACATGCGGTTAATAAGCTTGCGAGCGCAAGCGTAATAATTCGTTTCATTAGTTAACCTCTTATACAAAAAAGCCAGCATAGCTGCTGGCTTTTTAATCTACGCTTAATTTACTTCTGCAGTACAGAAATATCAGCAATATCTAAAAATAGACCGCTAAGTTGACTTAGTAATGCTAAACGATTTTGCTTAACGGCTTCATCGTCTGCCATTACCATTACGTTATCAAAGAAGTTATCAACACTTTCACGGATACCCGCAAGTTGTGCTAATGCTTCTTGATAATCGCCCGCAGCATAAAGCGGAGCAAGGTCAGTGGCAAATTTTGCGACTTGTGCTGCAAGCGCTTTTTCAGCGTCGTCGCTTAATAAACTCTCATCAACAGTGCCTTGTGCTGTAATGTTATTCTTAGCAAGAATATTACTTACACGTTTATTTGCTGCTGCAAGCGCTTCTGCCGCGTCTAACGTACGGAAGTGGCTTACGGCTTTAACACGACGGTCAAAATCAACTGGTTTAGTTGGGCGGCGTACTAACACAGCTTGAATAACATCAACTTCAATGCCTTCGTCTTGATACCAAGCGCGGAAGCGCCCTAGCATAAATTCAAATACATCGTTTGATACATTTGCGTTTGTTAGCTTTTCGCCAAACAAACTTTGCGACTTAGCAACCAGATCAAGAATGTCTAATGACAACTCTTTCTCAACCATAATACGCAGTGCACCAATAGCAGCACGACGAAGAGCAAATGGGTCTTTATCGCCTTTTGGCGCTTGGCCAATACCAAATATACCCACCAGCGTGTCAAACTTATCTGCAATCGCAACAGCGCAACTGATCAAGTTTGTTGGTAAGCTATCGCCGGCAAAGCGTGGCATGTACTGCTCGTTTTGTGCCATGGCTACATCTTCAGCTTCACCGTCATGACGTGCATAGTGCATCCCCATAACACCTTGAACGTCAGTAAACTCCATGACCATTTCAGTCATTAGGTCAGTTTTACTTAACAAACCAGCGCGCTCTGCAAGGGCTTTATCTGCACCAAGTTGTTCAGCAATATAACCGGCAAGTTGTGCAATACGCTCAGACTTGTCTTTAAGCGTGCCCAATTGCTTTTGGAACAATACGCTATCAAGTGATTCTAGGCGGCTTTCAAGTGTTTTCTTTTTATCTGTTTCAAAAAAGAACTGCGCATCAGCCAAACGTGGGCGCACTACTTTTTCATTACCAGAAATTACAACGGCTGGGTTTTTACTTTCAATGTTTGACACAAACAAAAACTTGTTAAGTAATTTGCCATCTTGATCTAGTAACGGGAAATATTTTTGATCGTCTTTCATGGTGTAGATCAGCGCTTCGGCTGGTACATCTAAAAATGCTTCTTCAAATGTTGCGGTCAAGGTAACTGGCCATTCAACAAGTGAAGTTACTTCTTCAAGTAAATCTTCATCCATTGCAACAACGGCATTAACTGCTTTTGCTGCCGCTTCAATTTGGCTACGTATTTGCGCTTTGCGCTCCTCGTAATCAGCAACAACATGTGCAGACTTAAGCACCTCAAAAACATCATCAGCATGGTTAATGCTAATTTTTTCTGGGTGATGAAAACGATGGCCTTGTAGTTGGTTGCTAATTACTTTACCAAGCACTTCGCCTTCGATTAATTGATCACCAAACAAAATAGTTGCAGTATGAACCGGACGAATAAATTGAGTTTTATTCGAGCCCCAGCGCATTGGTTTCGGTATAGGTAATTTAGCCAATGCTTTATTTACTACATCATTCATTAACGCAGTAGTGTCTTTACCTGCAACTTTGGCAATATGTAGTAACCATGCGCCTTTATCGGTTTCAAGTGTTTGTGCTTCACTTACTTCGATACCACAACCACGAGCCCAACCCATTGCCGCTTTAGTTGGGTTACCTTCTGCATCAAATGCAGCTTTAGTTGCAGGGCCGCGTTTTTCAACTTCTTTGTCTTGTTGCTTAGCTTCTAATGCTGTTACTTGTAAACCTAAACGACGAGGCGATGCATACCAACTAACACCTTGGTGAGTAAGCTCTAAGCTCGCAAGTTCAGCGGTTAAGTTTACAGCAAATGCTTCTGCAAGTTTACGCAGTGATTTTGGTGGCAACTCTTCAGTGCCAATTTCGACTAATAAATTTTTTGCTGACATGCTACTTATCCTTACACAGCGGGAAACCAAGCGCTTCGCGTGCATCATAATAACTTTGTGCACATGCTTTAGATAACGCTCGAACGCGTAAAATATAACGTTGGCGCTCTGTCACTGAAATTGCATGACGTGCATCAAGCAAGTTAAATGCATGCGATGCTTTCATTACCTGCTCATACGCTGGTAATGGTAAGCCAGCTTCAATTAGCTTTTGGCTTTGCGCTTCACATTTATCAAACTGTGCAAACTGATCTTCAACGTTAGCATGTTCAAAATTATACTTTGATTGCTCAACTTCGTTTTGGTGAAAAACATCGCCATAGGTAACACGACCCATTGGACCATCAGCCCAAACAAGATCGTAAATACTGTCAACGCCTTGAATGTACATTGCTAGGCGCTCAAGTCCGTAGGTGATTTCACCCGTTACAGGAGAGCACTCTAAGCCACCCACTTGTTGAAAGTAAGTAAACTGTGTTACTTCCATGCCGTTTAACCAAATCTCCCAACCAAGACCCCATGCACCTAATGTAGGTGACTCCCAGTTGTCTTCTACAAAGCGAACTTCGTCAGTAAGTGTATCAATGCCTACAGCAGCTAAAGAGCCTAAATAAAGCTCTTGAATATTCTCTGGTGATGGTTTTAAAACCACTTGGAATTGATAGTAATGCTGTAAGCGATTTGGATTTTCACCATAACGGCCATCGGTAGGACGGCGACATGGTTGTACATACGCGCTCGACATTGGCTCTGGACCAATAGATTTTAAGAATGTTTGCGGGTGAAATGTCCCTGCGCCTACTTCCATATCGAGTGGCTGAATAATGACACAGCCTTGCTGTGCCCAGTAATCCTGTAAAGCCAGGATCAAACCTTGAAAGGTTTTAACGTCATATTTTTGCATATTTGGCTTTTAGTATCTGCTGTGATGTAGCGTGAAAATTACACTCAGTATACCTTGTGCGAAGTCAGGTTTTAAGCAGTTTGTGCAATTGCAGTCAATAAAAAAGGAGCCCAAGGGCTCCTTTTTTGATTCTCAAAGAGAATTAAACATCGAGGTTAACTACGCGTAATGCGTTCGTTTCGATAAACTCACGGCGCGGTTCAACTTGGTCACCCATTAACGTAGCGAATAATTGGTCTGCACCAACGGCATCTTCAATGGTTACTTGCAGCATACGACGAGCTGAAGGATCCATAGTAGTTTCCCATAGCTGACTTGGATTCATTTCACCCAGTCCTTTATAGCGTTGGATGTATAGACCACGCTTAGATTCAGTGATTAACCACTCTAATGCATCTACAAAATTATCTACGGCTAGGGTCTTCTCGCCACGTTGAATATAAGCACCTTCACTTAGGATATTGGCAATGTTAGTGCCCGTCACTGCGATGCGCTTATAGTCACGTGAAGAGATAAAGTCATGGCTTAGTACATGTGCTTTATCAACACCATGTTGGCGAATATTGATCACTGGGTAATACAAGTTACGCTCAGTATCGTGCTCAGTTGCAGCAGCAAAGATTGTCGCATCTTCATCACGCTCAACTAAATCGGCAACAAGGGTATTAGTCCATGCAATGACTTTGGCTTCGTCAGACAAATCAGCTTCGTTTAGTTCTGTTTGATAAATTAAACGTTCCATCACTGTGTTCGGGTATTTACGCTTTAAGCGCTCAATAACTTTTACAGTATTTTGGTAATCATGAACAATCGATTCTAAAGCTTCACCTTCAAGTGCCGATGCATCTGCGCTGGTATACAATGCAGCACCATTTAATGCTAATGAAGTTAGGTAGTCGACAAGCGCTGGATCATCTTTAATGTAACGCTCTTGCTTACCTTTTTTCACTTTATAAAGTGGTGGTTGTGCAATATAAATATAGCCGCGTTCTACGATTTCTGGCATTTGACGATAGAAGAAGGTCAATAGTAGTGTACGAATGTGCGAACCATCGACGTCAGCATCGGTCATGATAATAATACGATGATAGCGTAACTTTTCAGGGTTATACTCATCACGGCCAATACCACAACCAAGTGCAGTGATAAGGGTTGCTACTTCTTGTGAAGAAAGCATCTTATCAAAACGCGCTTTTTCTACGTTTAGTATTTTACCTTTAAGCGGAAGAATCGCTTGATTCTTACGGTTACGACCCTGCTTGGCTGATCCGCCAGCAGAGTCCCCTTCCACTATATATAGTTCAGACTGTGCTGGATCTTTTTCTTGGCAATCTGCTAACTTACCTGGTAAACCAGCTAAATCCATAGCGCCTTTGCGACGAGTCATTTCACGGGCTTTACGCGCGGCTTCACGGGCACGCGAAGCATCAATGATCTTACCAACAACTATCTTCGCATCCACTGGATTCTCTAGTAAGAATTCAGTGAATTTTTCAGCCATTGCTTGTTCTACCGCGGATTTAACTTCGCTCGAAACTAGCTTATCTTTCGTTTGTGATGAGAACTTAGGATCAGGAACTTTAACGCTTACAACTGCAGTCAAGCCTTCACGGGCATCATCACCGGTGGCATTACTGGTTGTTTTAGCTTTTTTGTTAAAGCCTTCTTTTTCCATATAGTTGTTAAGTGTACGTGTTAGCGCAGATCTGAAACCGGCTAAATGAGTACCACCATCACGTTGTGGAATGTTATTTGTAAAACAGTAAATGTTTTCTTGGTAAGCATCATTCCACTGCATTGACACTTCAACGCTAATTCCATCTTCTTCACGTTCGTGGGTAAAGTGGAATACACCTTTATGGATAGGTGTTTTGTTACGATTTAAGTATTCTACAAACGCTTGAATACCCCCTTCATATTTGAAGTGGTCACTTTTATTCTCTTCGCGTTCATCATTTAAAATAATACTCACACCTGAATTCAGGAATGATAATTCGCGTAAACGCTTAGCTAGAATATCGTAATGAAAATCTAAGTTAGTAAATGTTTCAGCACTTGGCCAAAAACGCAGTTCAGTACCTGTTGTTTCTGAATCGCCAATTACAGCTAATGGCGCGTCAGGAACACCCATTGTATAAAACTGCTCATGCAATTTGCCTTCACGGCGAACTGTTAACTTTAATTTTTCTGAAAGCGCATTAACTACTGAAACACCAACACCGTGCAAGCCACCTGATACTTTATATGAGTTATCATCAAACTTACCACCAGCATGCAGTACTGTCATAATTACTTCAGCAGCTGATACACCTTCTTCTTCATGAATAGACGTTGGAATACCACGGCCGTTATCTCGAACAGAGACTGAACCATCTAAATGAATTGTCACATAGATGTCATCACAATGACCTGCTAAGGCTTCATCGATAGAGTTATCAACGACCTCAAACACCATGTGGTGTAAGCCTGTGCCATCATCGGTGTCCCCTATATACATTCCAGGACGCTTTCTTACTGCGTCTAATCCTTTTAGTACTTTAATACTCGACGAATCGTAATTCTCAGACATGGTTAATCCCACTTATCTTGTTATTAGGTTGCCATGTTTCACGTGGAACATTTGTAGTTCTCGTTGCATGGGTTCCACCACAGCAGAAATACTTTCGGATTCAATAGCAGAGATAAATATTTGAGAGCGACAGTGCGACAGTAATTGGCCGACCTTCTCTTTCGTATCTTCCCCTAACTCCGAAGGTAAATCATCTATTAGCAATATTGATTGCTTTTCTGTCTCTGACTCAATCAAACTATTTTGCGTTACTTTTAACGCATAAAGCAATAGTTTGAGTTGACCGCGTGAGAATGTATTCTCAACACTGTTGCCAGCGACACTAAAACTAAAATCAGCTTTATGTGGCCCTTTATTTGTAAAGCCTTGGCGACTATCGCGCTCAAAACTTTGCTCAAGAGCATCGGCTAGAGATTCACTCTCTTTCCATCCAGCATAAAAGCTTATTTCTAAATCGCGTATAAGCGTTAATTCTGCACACATTTTACCAAAAAACTGCTGCTTAAACCTACTTATATACGCAATTCGTAAATTATTTATTTGTTCTGCCAGTCTAACAAATTCTTTATCCCAAAACTTGATTTGGTCAAAATAATTCTTTGGCTTACTTTTCAGTAGTGCATTACGTTGTTTCAATACTTTATTGAACGATTGCCAGAGATAAAAAAAGTCTTGTTCCACGTGGAACAACCCTAAATCTAAAAACCTTCTCCGTTCTTTAGGTCCGCCAAAAAACAGTGAATAGCTTTCAGGAGTAATTACCTGCACAGGCATTAACTGAGCAAGTTCAGACACTCGACGGCTAGATTTACCCTGTATTTTTAATTCTGTTTCACCACTGAGTGTTTTACTAATACCAATTGGTATCGATAAATTGTAAAGAGACTTACGACCATGAATGGTAAATTTTTCTTGATGGTGAGTAATGATACTTCGGTGTTTAGGCGTGCGAAATGATTTGCCATGAGAAAGGAAATATATCGCCTCTAAAAGGCTCGTTTTACCACTACCGTTTTCACCATATATTACATTTATTCCATCAATTGGCTCTAATGTGAGAGCCTCAATATTACGAAAATGACTGAGGCTCAAATGACTTAAACTCATAAGTGACTATAAGCGCATAGGCATAACAACGTACATGGCTTCTTCATCACCCGCACCTTCGATCAATGCACTGCTATTCGAATCGGCAAGCGTAAATAATACATCTTCTGTTTTAAGTGTATTCAATACATCAAGTACATAGGAAACGTTAAAGCCTATTTCTAAATCATCACCTTGATACCCAACTTCAACAATTTCTTCTGCTTGCTCTTGCTCTGGGTTATTGGCTGTAATTTTTAATAGCCCATTCGATAAGTTTAAACGTACGCCTCTAAACTTTTCGTTCGACAATATTGATACTCGTTGAAACGCACTGCGTAACCACTCGCGGTTTGCAGTAATCACTTTATCTCCGCCACGAGGTAAAACACGACGGTAATCAGGAAAGCGTCCATCAACTAATTTACTGGTAAAAGTAAATTCAGTGTCAATAATACGAATGTGGTTAGCACCAAACTGAATTGTTACTAACTCATCATCAGCAACCATCAATCGCATAATTTCTTGCACGCCTTTACGCGGAATAATTAACTGGCGCTGAGTATTTAATGACTGCGGCAACTGCTTTTGTGCGATTGCTAAACGGTGACCATCTGTTGCGACTGTTTTAATGTCTGCATTATCTACTTCAAACGACATGCCATTTAAGTAATAACGTACATCTTGGTTTGCCATTGAGAAATGGGTGCTTTCAAGTAATTTTCGCAGCTCAAGTCGGGTTAGCTGAAACTCAACCTCGCCGTCCCACTGCTCTAAATTAGGGAAGTCTTCAGCAGCAAGCGTTGTTAATGAAAAACGACTTTTACCACTGGTCAGTAGTAACTGATGATCTTGACTTGCTAATGTCAGCTCTGAACCGTCTGGCAAGCTTTTACAAATATCGAGTAATTTTTTAGCTGGCAAAGTCAATTTTGTATCATCAACATCGTCGCCAACAAACACGTTTGCGACGAGCTCAATTTCTAGGTCTGTACCTGTCATTGAAAGCAGACCATCTTCAACCTCTAACAAAACGTTAGATAGAATCGGCAAAGTATGTTTGCGCTCGATTGCACCCGATACTTGCACTAAAGGTTTTAAGAATTGATCTCTTGATATGGTTATTTGCATAATAAAGTCAGCCTTAAGATGACAATGTTCTTATTAGGTTTTGATAATCTTCTTTCACTTCGTGGCTTTCGTCACGTAGTGATTTAATTTTACGACATGCATGTAACACAGTCGTGTGATCACGCCCGCCAAATGCATCGCCAATCTCCGGTAAGCTGTGATTAGTCAACTCTTTAGACAATGCCATTGCTACTTGGCGAGGCCTCGCTATAGAACGACTACGGCGCTTTGACAGAAGATCTGAAATTCGAATACGGTAATACTCTGCAACTGTGCGTTGAATATTATCTATTGTTACTAGCTTGTCCTGCAAGGCGAGTAAATCACGTAATGCTTCTTTTACAAAATCGATAGAAATTGGACGACCAGTAAAGTTTGCATTGGCAATAACACGGTTAAGTGCCCCTTCTAATTCACGTACATTTGAACGTAATTTTTTTGCGATAAAAAAGGCAACTTCATGCGGTAAATTAATTTTACTCTGCTGCGCTTTTTTCATCAAAATTGCAACTCGCGTCTCAAGCTCTGGCGGCTCTATTGCGATAGTTAAACCCCAACCAAAACGCGATTTAAGGCGATCTTCAACCCCTTCAATCTCTTTTGGATAACGATCAGAGGTTAAAATAATTTGTTGATTACCTTCAAGTAACGCATTGAAAGTATGGAAAAATTCTTCCTGTGAACGCTCTTTATTAGCAAAAAACTGAATATCATCGATCATTAAAGCATCAACGCTACGATAATAACGTTTAAATTCTTCGATAGCGTTATTTTGCAGTGCTTTAACCATATCTTGCACAAAACGTTCTGAGTGCATGTAAACAATTTTTGCATCTGGCTTATTTGCCAAAATACCATTACCAACCGCATGTAATAAATGCGTTTTACCTAAGCCAGTGCCACCATATATAAATACAGGGTTAAAAGCAGCGCCTGGATTATCGGCTACTTGCGTTGCCGCAGCTTTAGCTAACTGATTAGATTTACCTTCTACAAAGCTGTCAAAAGTATAGTTTTCTTTAATATTCGATTTATAAGCAGATTTAGGCGCAGGCTCTACAACAGCTTTAGCTTCTTTAGGTTGCTGACGACTTGCTGGTTGCGAAAAAGTAACCGATGAATTATCAACTACAGGTGCAGTCGCTGCCTGAGTATTCAAAATTGGTTTACTGCCTACATCAAAACGTAACTCTGGTGCTTCGTCTTTACAGATTTCTACAAGTAGTTCATTAATCCGGTTTAAATATTTTTCTCTCACCCAATCAAGAACAAAACGATTAGGCGCATAAATCGTCAGGGTATCTTCGGTACTTTCTGCTTGAAGTGGTCTTACCCACATACTGAACTGCTGCGAAGGCAGTTCATCTTGCAATACATATAAACAACTTTGCCAAACCGACAGATACACAGTTAAACTCCCAAAGATTCAGTTTCATTCCCGGTCATCAATAATGATGGAAAATTAAACATTTACGACTACAAATTAGGCATTTATTTCACCCAAGACCGAGTATTATGAAGGGACTTTATCCACAAGTACAAGATTGATTTCTTTTAAAAAGATGATCTCTGCACAAAAAACATTTAAAACACTGATTTTAAATGAATATTATTTTCCCAACCAAAGGATGATCATAACAAAAAACACGTTAGATCGCGATTAAAACCTACGATCTATTTTAGTTACCCCAAGCTTTTATGCACTTTTTATACAGTGGCTGTGGAAAACTTCTTTATTATAAGGATCCTAATAGATCCCCAGCTTAGATCTATTATACCTTTATACTATTAATGTAATTATGATTGACTTTATGGGCCTTCATCTATAATATCTCGCGCTCGCAATGGCACCTGTGCCAGGATCGCGACCTGCATAGGATGTTTTAACCTTTAACCGATCGGATGGAATTGTTATGAAGAGAACTTTTCAACCTAGCGTTTTAAAACGCAAACGTGCACACGGTTTCCGTGCTCGCATGGCAACTGTAAATGGCCGTAAAGTATTAGCTCGTCGCCGCGCTAAAGGCCGTAAAGTTCTTTCTGCTTAATATATAAGTGGAAGACTTTAACTTTGGCAGGGAGTTACGTCTGTTAACTCCCTCGCATTACTCTCGCATCTTTAATGAACCTGCTCGGGCCGCAACTCCTTTTTTTACCTTATTAGCAAAACCCAATGACCAAGCAAAACCTCGCTTAGGACTCACTGTCGCTAAAAAACGGGTTAAAAAAGCTTGCCAACGAAACCGTATTAAACGTCTTGCTCGCGAAAGTTTTCGTTTAAACCAACACACTATTGATAATATCGATATTGTTTTGATGGTTAAAAGTGGTATTGATGAACAGTCAAATGAAGAGCTAACTAAACAACTCGGTAAGTTATGGCGTAAAATTAATGAACGCTGTAAACCTGATGCGCCTAAACCACCACCCTTTAAAAAACGCCCTAACAAATCGGCTAAATCCAATAAACAAAGCCAATAGCAATAGAATTATAGGGTTAATTAAGGTATCTTTAGCTCACCTTTTAATCATGCATTTAAAATTCCATTTAGGGTGTTTAAATTCATGGTATCCACCCACTAAATATTACGCAGAGGCATGAACATCATGAGGTTAATCAAACCACTTGTTGCTTTTCCAAAGCGCTGTTTAGTGTTATTAATTCGGGGTTATCAAAAGTGGATTAGTCCGCTATTAGGTCCGCATTGTCGCTTTAATCCAACCTGCTCCACTTATGCTATTCAAGCAATTAATTTGCATGGATTAATAAAAGGGGGTTGGTTAGCGATTAAACGCATATTAAAATGCCATCCTTTACATTCAGGCGGGGATGATCCCGTGCCTGAAAAAATAACCCATATTAACCACCAACACGAGAAATAAGAGCTGTTATGGAATCGCAACGCACGTTTTTATTCATCGGCTTGATGCTTGTATCATTTTTATTATTCCAAGAATGGAATAGTGATTACAATGCACCAAAAGTCGATCCTAGTGCCAACACACAAACACTAAAATCTAATTCGCTTAATTCTGATGATTATATTCCATCATCAGCAGATGGTGAGTTACCAACTGCAGCAACCAGTGCAAAACGCTCTGTAATCGAAGTTACAACTGACGTATTCACTGTAAAAATTGATACCCGCGGTGGTGATATTGTTGAATCAGACCTACTCCAATATGAAGAAGTAAAAGGTGAAGAAACACCATTTATGCTTTTAGGTGAGTTTGATGGCAACCAATACTTCTCGCAAAGTGGTTTAGCAGGTTTAAATGGCCCAGATGCTTCAACAGAAGGTCGCCCTGTTTATAGCACCGAACAAAAAAGCTTTACCTTAAAGGGTGATGAACTTCGCGTTCCTTTAACATTTACTGATAGCAACGGTGTGACGTTTACTAAAACCTATGTATTCAAAAAAGGCCAATATGATGTTGCCCTTGAGTACACTGTTAACAACGTAACTAACTCACCTATTCAAGTACAACTTTACACACAAGTAGAACGTACAATACAAGAAAAAGGCAGCTTAGTTGATCAAAACTACCTTGGTGCCGCTTACGGTAGTGCCGATGAACCATATGAAAAATACAGCTTTTCAGATATGGCAGATAAAAACCTCAGCATTAATACGACTGGTGGTTACATTGCCTTTATTCAGCATTACTTTGTAAGTGCCTGGGTGCCTGCACAAGACCAACAAAATACCCTTTACAGCGTAATAAAAAATGGCACCGCAGCCATTATTGGTACTAAAGCAGAACCTGTTAATATTCAAGCTGGTACGCAAGCTAAAATTAGTGCTACTTATTATATGGGCCCGAAAGAGTCTGATAAATTAGAAGCGCTTCACCCAAATTTAGATTTAACAGTCGATTACGGTTGGTTATTTTTTATCTCACAGCCTTTATTCGAACTACTTAAATTTTTATACTCGGGTGAAGGTTCGTTTTTTGGATTATTTGATATCAGCATTGGTGGTTTAGGTAACTGGGGACTGGCTATTATCGCCATTACTATTATTGTTAAATCATTAATGTACCCACTAACTAAAGCGCAATACACGTCAATGGCGAAGATGCGTGCCCTTCAGCCTAAAATGGCTGCGCTTAAAGAAAAATATGGTGACGACCGTCAAAAGTTCGGCCAAGCGACCATGGAAATGTACAAAAAAGAGAAAGTAAACCCAATGGGTGGCTGCTTCCCTATTTTGCTACAAATGCCAATCTTCTTAGCGTTGTTTTATGTATTTTTAGAATCTACAGAACTTCGCCATGCTGAGTTTTTCTTATGGTTAACTGACTTATCAGCGAAAGACCCATACTACGTATTACCAATCTTGTTTGGTGCGAGTATGTTTATAACGCAGAAGCTACAACCAATGACGGTTACCGATCCAATGCAACAAAAGATGATGACCTTTATGCCGGTTATCTTCTCAGTGTTCTTCCTTTGGTTCCCATCAGGTCTAGTACTTTACTGGTTAGTATCAAACCTTATCTCTATCGCACAAATGCTCTATATTTATCGCGGTATGGAAAAACAAGGAATAAAAGTAAGGGGCTAATTGCTCGTTTACTTAGATAAAGGCGACTTAGGTCGCCTTTTTTATTGCCTGCTTATCTCTTTAACTATTCTAGCGAGTTAAAAAAGGTGCAAACAGCGCTAGAAAACATTCATTTAGGGCGTGCTAAAGCAGGAGCAAAAAGTAAATCAGGTACTGTGCGAACACTAAAACTGACACTGGTCACAATCACAGAAGCTACAACCAATACTGTAGCAGCACCACCGGCAACGCCTAATCATTTAGTCAATGTAACTTTGCGCTTAACTCTAAGCCAGCTCATATACATGCCAGTGGCACTAATAAAGCTCATAGCCAAACCAAAAATAGTCCAAATTAATTTTGTGCCAATTCCTGCAAAATTACCAAAGTGAAGAGGATCGGCCGTATCTTTAATACGCGCAATGATTGGTAGGTTTTCTCCTTTTTGAATCCCGAGTACAACTCCTGTTGTTGGATGTAAATAAACTCGATTAGCACGGAGCCTAAGTAATATATCATTGTTATACCCTCTAACTTCTACAGCTTGATTTGCCTTTTTCCCGTAGCGAATATAACGAATATCCAAACTTGAAAAAGCTTGCAGCGCTTTGTGCGTTAAGGTAGCTACGTGTAATGGGGCACTTGACTCTTGAACAGGCACTTTTCGCAAATCACGCAATGCGCTGGGTTCGGCTACATAATAATCAATTCTAGCCGTTTGCAAGCCATGTTCAATCAAGTACCATGTGCCTGTTATCGACATTACAGCGATAAACCACAAACTCCATAGCCCGAGTAACTTATGCCAATCAGCCCAACTGCTGCGCTTGGTTTTTAATAGCTGACTTGGCTTTTTAAAGAACCCAAGCCACCACTGACGGTAAACATAAAAGCTAGATATAAATAAAACCAACAATAGCAAACTTAAAGAGGTGACAATTAACTTACCGATCCAGCCTAATGAAAGGTTCATGTGCCAATTGCGCAAAAAACGCGATACACGTGCCCATTTCCCCTCTCCTAACCACGCACCTGTCGCACCATCAAGGTAAACAAATAAAAATTCATCATGATATTTTAAAGCAACTTCAGTAGCTAAATAATCTTGCTTATGTCTGTGAATATAGAGAATTTGCGCACTGGGGTATGTCTTATTTAATGTGTGCTCAATAGCTATATAATTGGTTTCACCCGAATTGCTAATTGCCCGAAATTTTTTATCACTTAAGTACTCTATCTCATGACTTAACGTTGCTAATGTTCCTGAAAAACAAATAACAAAAAGCAGAACCCCTACAAAGAGTCCTGCCCAGGAGTGTAAATTAAACCAACTTTTTGCTTTCACACAGCACGATTAAAAGTTGTATTTAGCGCTCAAATAAATACGACGTGGCTCACCAGGAAAATGCCCTGTACGTTCAATAAACCCACTTGACGCATATTCTTTATCAAACAGGTTTTTAACTGATAATTGCCATTGCCAATTATCTATGGTGGTTTGCCATGCCATATTATAAACAGTGTATGATTTAACCGCTTGCCCGCCTAAACTTAATTGTTCATCTACATAGTTTAAACCAGCAGAAATAGAAGAATATAAGGTCGGTAGCTCATAACGAGTCCAGATACCTGTCGTATTTTGTGGTGCGTTAGCAAACTTGTCACTGTTAGGTATTTGATTACGAATACTATCGCTTGCTTCGGTAATACGGGTATCATTATAAGCATAATTGGCAGTTACAACCCAATATTCTGTAATATCACCCACCACTTCAACTTCAAAACCTTTACTTTGCACTTCACCAATAGCGACTAAATCGTCAACGCCATCTTTAGCTACGTCACCTAATAAGCTTGGTTGAAGAATATTCTCACGAACAATATCGTAAACAGCCATATTTACGGCAAGGCTATCATTCAGCAATTTAGTGCGTAGGCCTAGCTCGTTAATGCGACTTTCTTCCGGTGAAAAAGGGCCGCCTTTAGCGGTATCTTGATTACTGGCACTTTGAGGGACAAACCCAGTTCCATGCAATGCATATGGAAAAAAGACATCGTTAATATTGTAGCTAGTACCAATGCGATAAGTTACGTCACTGTCTGAAAACTCAGTTTGATTAAGCTCATCCTTATCTTCAAAGCGATCGTATCTTAAGCCCGCAGTAATACTCCAGTTATCCGTTACATCTAATTGATCTTGGGTATAAAAGCCTAAGCGAGAGCTATTTGTGCGGCCAAGTCTGGGAGTAATGGTATCGAGTGCATAATCAGCCCCTGAGGTTAAACCGTACTCAGAATTAAGTAAGCTTAAACCAGTAACTGGGCCGCCTCGACTTTGTTGCGTTGCAGTGCGATAGGTACTATTAAAATCATGCTCATAAAAATCACTGCCAAATAACATTTGATGCTGCATATCAGCAAGTTCAAATTCAACAACAGCATTGGCTGTTAAGCTAAAACCCTTATTTTCCCTAACTTGATCTCGAAACTCACGGTGAGTCCAATCAACAACACCATCTTCGTCAGTATCTACTAAGCCCCTAGGCTCATGGTAGTTTTGCACTTCTTCATTATCAAAATAACGTGCAGTTATATCGGTACGCCAAATATCATTAATTTCATGTTTAAGTGTTGCTTGGTAAACATGAGCTTCTACATTTTGAAAATCGGTTGCTTCATTATGATTCCAACTTATATCGGCAAGAAAATTACCTTCATCATCCGCAGGTACACCACGTAAACGGGCCCCACCTAATTCTTGTTCTATGTAAGTGTACTGCGCCGTCAACTCTGTAGCACCACTAATTAACCAGGTATAACCAAGATCAACAATGGTATTGTCACTACTCGTATTATTGCGAAACGGCTTTTCTGAGTCACGATAAAGGCCGACACGATAAGCATGATTATCTAAATTATCGTTAAGCGTGCCTGTGCTTTCTAATGCGCCACTAAAAAAGTCATCGTTGCCAACTTCAAACTCAATACTATGCTTATCGGTAAATTTTGGTTTTTTAGTTACATAATTGATGATTCCACCTGGATTACCACTGCCATAAACGGCCCCTGCAGGGCCTTTTAATACCGCGATTTGTTCAATATTAAATAACTGAGGAACAGCAAAACCATTAAATGGATCACCTTTTACACCATCATATAAAATTTCATCTTGGCGAAAACCACGAAACGTCACGCCTGAGTAACTAAATGCATTTACACCGGCTATATTGCTATATAAATCGGTAATTTGACGGGCTGCCTGATCATTTATTAACTCTTGCGGAAGTATTTGAATAGATTGTGGGATCTTTTCAATCTCTGTGTTTGTTCGAGTGCCAAAACTTGAATCCATAGGCCGATATAAAGAAAATGCTCGCCCGATAACAGAGATTTTTTCAATATCTGTTATTTTTTCTTGTTCTGTTGTTGTTTGTTCTGAAGCAATAGATGAAGCTGAAAAACCTGTAATTATAGCCAGTACTAAAGGTGATAAACGCATAAAATAATAATAATAATGATGAAATGATAATTAATACATGATAATAAATGCGATTATCATTTGCAATGAGGTTGCTATGTCTTAAATTTAAATAAATATAAACCTTACACAGCGTTTAAGTTTCTACCACCAAGAAGTTTTAACCGATTCTTTAATTGGCTTTTTATTGCCCTGCTATTCGCATGCTATAAAGCCATAGGTTACAATACGCACATATCGTTATTCATAAAATTGGCAAATTATTAGCATGATCAATCAAGACACTATTGCAGCACAGGCGACCGCTCCCGGAAGAGGTGGCGTAGGTATTATTCGCGTTTCTGGCAGTTTAGTAAAAACCGTTGCTGAAAAAATCATTGGTCGTTGTCCTAAAGTACGTTATGCCGATTATGTACCCTTTAAAAACCTTGCTGGCGAACAACTTGATCAGGGAATTGCAATTTACTTTGCGGGCCCTAACTCATTCACAGGCGAAGACGTACTTGAACTACAAGGCCACGGCGGCCCTGTTGTGCTTGATATGCTACTAAAAGAGATAAGCCAAATAGAAGGTGTGCGATTAGCCAAGCCTGGTGAGTTTTCTGAACGTGCATTTATGAACGATAAAATGGATTTAACTCAAGCAGAAGCCATCGCCGACTTAATCAATGCCACCAGCGAACAAGCTGCTAAAAGCGCCCTGCACTCGCTACAAGGTGAGTTCTCTAAGCGTATCGACACTTTGGTAGAAAAAGTCATTCATTTGCGTATGTACGTAGAAGCTGCCATTGACTTTCCAGATGAAGAAATCGATTTTTTATCTGATGGTAAAGTCTCTGGTGATTTAAACGGCATTATTGAACAGTTAAATAACGTCACTAATCAAGCCAAGCAGGGCAGTATCATGCGAGAAGGTATGCGTGTCGTTATTGCTGGTCGCCCTAATGCGGGGAAATCTAGCTTGCTCAATGCCCTTGCTGGACGTGAAGCCGCCATCGTAACTGAGATAGCAGGCACCACCCGTGATGTACTACGTGAACATATCCATATTGATGGCATGCCGCTGCATATTATTGATACAGCAGGCCTGCGCGAAAGCCCTGATAAAGTTGAGCAAATAGGTATTGAGCGCGCATGGGATGAAATAAAACAAGCCGATCGCGTGTTGTTTATGCTTGATGGCACTGATACGAAAGACACCGACCCGCATACTATTTGGCCTGAATTTATGGCTAAGCTTCCTGAGGGCATGGGCGTTACAGTGATCAGAAATAAAGCCGATTTATCTGGCGATACGGTTGGTATGGCAGAAGAACAACAATATCCAGTGATCAGCTTAAGCGCTAAAAATGCTGATGGTATAGAGTTAGTTCGTACTCACTTAAAGGCATGTATAGGCTTTCAAGGCGCAACAGAAGGTGGTTTTATGGCACGCCGTCGTCATTTAGATGCTTTAGAAAGCGCGGCACATCATTTGCACGTAGGTAAAGATCAATTAGAAATGCACATAGCCGGAGAAATACTCGCTGAAGAACTACGTTTAACACAAAATTATTTAAACGAGATCACCGGAGAGTTTACCTCTGACGACTTACTTGGAAAGATATTTAGCTCATTTTGTATCGGTAAGTAAAAGCCTAATAAACGTAAATGGAGTGTATTTTCACTCTATTTACGTTCAGTTTTTGATTCCATCAGTCATATACCCAAGCCACCTCAAGATGCGAGCGTCGTTGGAATTAAAAGCGATTTAGGCATCACTATTATACTAACCAACGCCATTTTATTACTTATTTCAGCTGAGGTTCGCGGATAATACAATACCAAACAATGTTACTTTTCTTCGTCTATAAACCAATTAACTTTCCTATTAATGCGGTAAAAAATCAATATCACGTCAATATACCAATCGTGTTAAGTTAATGACCATTTATAGCGAAAGATAAATGCAGTGATAACAGGCAGAAACTTTGACATGTAGTTGCTCTCGGCAATTGCTCTACCTCCTTTATTAGAGTCAATCATTTCTCGAGCATGGCATTCTGTAATAGCCTTTTGGTGATGTGCTAATAGACCAATGGATTGATGCAGGCAAGCCATAAATTAAACATTGCAGTCACTGTAATCTATATATTTAGCTCAGCATATGATCATTGCGTAATGACAAAAGCCCTTTAGTATTGTTAAAACCTCCTTATATTAATCAATAAATGCTGGTGGCTGGCTTGGAAAAATAACTATTCCTTATCAATAAAACAGGTATTGATCACAAATTTATGTCAAAAAAAGCACTTTAATTAAGCCTACTTTTATCTATTAAATCCTACTTAACCACAGTAATCGATTTAAAAATCCCCTTCCCTCACTCATAAACCTAACGGTTACCCGTGAAGATTTACTGTAGTAATAGGCAAATATTCAAAAACTGTCATCAATATCACTTCTCAATTATTCAAAATTTAGATTTTAAATTTATAAGTTATCCACAATTACGATTTTTTTGGACATTTCTCCAAATTAATCGCTAGAAATATAACGATCCCTTGGAAAAAATTTGCAGGATCATCTAATTTCCAACCCTTTTTTACTGCTTTTTATAAAAATAAATCTACCTAACCGATAAAGATCGAAAAATTATAAATATTTATTAACCCTAAACGATCGTTATCAACAGAAGATCTATCCACAATCAGATCTCCGGTGTTAAATCATTTTTATAATCGCAGAACACACTGTATAAAATTTTATGATCAATAACTTAGCTACAAACGATGAATTAACCTATGCATTCAACCATAGCTTTCCCACTATTTATCAACAACTTGATCAGATGATTACAATTTGTAATAAGTTATTATATTCATTAAAAACAAAAGCTTAGGTTAATAAAATGATATTGGAATAAAAAAGTAGCAAAAATACTTATACAAAGATCCATTCTGTACTTTACTGATGAGTAAACTCAGTTATCATAAACGGTATCTTAATAAGTAGGCGATCATCAAAAGTTATGGATTCAGTTAATATCATTATTGGCAGTCAGATGGGATCTGCAGAGTACGTGGGCGAACAACTTGCAGAGCAATTAATAAGCCAAGGGATCGATACTGAAGTTCATGATCAACCTAACTTTTCTAGTATAAATAAAGAAAACACGATCTGGTTACTTTGCACTTCAACTTATGGCGCAGGTGACTACCCTGAAAACCTGCTAGCTTTCATTGATAATGTAAATCAAGCAGCTGATTTAAAAGGCTTAAAGTTTAGTGTTATTGGTTTAGGCGATACAAGTTATGACACTTACAACCTTGCGGGACGTAATTTAGAGCAGCTTTTACTCAGTAAAGGTGCTAACTGTGTTGCAGAACGCCTAGAGCTCAATATCCTTGATGAAGAATTACCAGAAGATACTGCTTTGGCTTGGTTACCAAGCTGGATCGATAAATGCGGTATTGCTAAATAGCCGATCTTAATAATGATCATAAATATAAAGTTACCCACAATTTACTGAGAATTTAGATCGGATTGTGGATAAGCTATGATCTAACTGCGTTTTAAAGGTATGTTATCCATGGGATAAGATCTATTCGATCACCCCCTGTGCATAAAGTGCCTTTTTGATCAGAGCTTATACGGAGCTTGATCCGATCATATAAACACCTTTAGATCCGATCTAACTTTATGTTTTTAATTATAAACTAGACCTTATCAACAGAAATAGCGATCAGTAGTAGTAATAGTAATAAAAGATCTCTTTAAAAGATCCTTTATATTATTAGAGATCACTTACTTAGATCTTGAGCACAGTTTAATCATTTATCTTCTGTAAATTTATAGGTAGAATACGCTCCCCTTGGAAGTTTGCTGGTTGATTTAAGTAGGATCCCTAAATGATTTTTCACGAAAGTTTTGATGTTATCGTTGTTGGTGGTGGCCATGCAGGTACTGAAGCCGCATTAGCTGCTGCTCGAATGGGTATGAATACCCTACTGCTGACTCACAACATGGATACCCTTGGTCAAATGTCATGCAACCCAGCAATTGGCGGTATTGGCAAAGGCCACTTAGTAAAAGAAATAGACGCGCTAGGTGGTGCAATGGCACAAGCCATCGATAAAGGCGGGATCCAGTTTCGTACTCTAAATTCTTCAAAAGGCCCAGCAGTTCGTGCAACTCGTGCACAAGCAGATCGCGCACTTTACAAAGCAGCAATTCAAGACATTTTACAAAAACAAGATAACTTAAAAATCTTCCAACAATCATGTGATGATCTTGTGGTTGAAAATAATCAAGTAATCGGTGTTGTTACCCAAATGGGTTTACGCTTCAGTGCACCTTCAGTTGTATTAACCGTTGGTACTTTTTTGGGTGGCCAAATCCATATTGGCTTAGAAAACTTTAAAGGTGGCCGTGCTGGTGATCCACCTTCTATTGCATTAGCAAATCGTTTACGTGAATTACCATTTCGTGTTGATCGTTTAAAAACAGGCACACCTCCACGTATTGATGCCCGGACTGTTGATTTTAGTAAAATGGAAGCGCAGCCGGGAGATACTGCTACGCCTGTATTTTCATTTATGGGTAATGAGTCAGATCATCCACAACAAATAGCGTGTTATATTACATATACAAATGAAAAAACCCATGAAGTGATCCGTAATAACCTACACCGCTCTCCAATGTACTCTGGTGTTATTGAAGGGATAGGCCCACGTTATTGCCCTTCTATTGAAGATAAAATTGTACGTTTTGCTGACAAAGACAAGCATCAAATATTTGTAGAGCCTGAAGGCCTAACCTCTTATGAGCTTTACCCTAATGGTATTTCAACAAGTCTACCTTTTGATGTGCAGTTAGAAATAGTGCAGTCAATCACTGGTTTTGAAAATGCCCATATTTGTCGTCCTGGTTACGCTATAGAATATGATTACTTTGATCCACGTGATTTAAAGAAATCATTAGAAACTAAATTTATTGATGGTTTGTTCTTTGCTGGACAAATCAATGGTACTACAGGTTATGAAGAAGCTGGCGCTCAAGGCTTAATTGCAGGTATGAATGCTGCATTACAAGTACAGGGTAAAGAACCTTGGACACCGCGCCGTGATGAAGCCTATGTAGGCGTATTAATCGACGATTTAACCACGTTAGGTACTAAAGAGCCGTACCGTATGTTTACGAGTCGTGCTGAATACCGTTTATTATTACGTGAAGATAATGCGGATATTCGCTTAACTGCAAAAGGTCGTGAACTTGGTTTAGTTAACGATGATCGTTGGCAAGCATTTAATGAAAAAATGGATATCATTGCAAAAGAATCTCAACGGATCAAAGAAACGTGGATCCATAAAGATCACGTAGCTATTGATCAAGTTAATGGGTTACTAAAAACACCATTAACTCGAGAAGCAAGTTTAGAAGAATTGTTACGCCGACCTGAGATCCGCTATAACGATCTAATGGCGATCGAAGGGTTGGGATCTGAATTTGATCACGAAACTGCATTAGAGCAAGTTGAGATCCATACTAAGTACGCAGGGTATATTGCTCGTCAACAAGATGAGATCAATAAGCAACTTCGTCATGAGTTAACTATTTTGCCTAAAGATTATGATTACTCGACAGTTTCGGGTTTATCAAATGAAGTGGTTGCTAAATTAACCGAGGCGCGTCCAGATACAATCGGTCAAGCATCGCGTATTTCAGGTATCACGCCAGCAGCGATTTCGCTATTATTAGTTTATCTGAAGAAGCAAGGCCTACTACGTAAAATTGCGTAGCTATTAAGGAATACTGTGTTACAGCAACAATTAACTACTTTGTTAGCGCAAACTGATATTGCGCTAACCGAAAAACAACAGCAACAATTGGTTCAGTATGTTGAGTTACTCAATAAATGGAACAAAGCTTATAATTTAACCTCAGTGCGTTTACCTGAGGATATGATGATTAAGCATATTATGGATAGTTTAGTTGTTGCACCTCACCTACCCGGTCATCATTATATTGATGTGGGTACGGGTCCTGGCCTTCCGGGTATCGTATTGGCTATTGCATTACCTAATACTCAATTTACTTTATTGGATAGTTTAGGCAAGCGAGTGCGTTTTTTAATGCAGGTAAAGCATGAGCTTGGACTTGATAATGTGACCCCTGTGCAGTCTAGAGTTGAAGATTATCAACCAAGTGTTAAATTAGATGGTGTATTAAGCCGAGCTTTTGCATCTTTACAAGATATGGTTGACTGGTGTTCGCACTTAATTGATCATTCAGGTAAATTTATAGCCTTAAAAGGCGTATTTCCAAGTGACGAGCTAGAATCTTTACCTAAAGGTATTAAGTTCGAAGAAAAAATAGCCTTGGAAGTACCAAAATTAGATGCTCAAAGGCATTTAATTATTCTATCTAAAGACTAGGGATCAGAAACACTGTGGCAAAAGTCATTGCAATAGCAAACCAAAAAGGTGGTGTGGGTAAAACCACCACAGCGGTAAATCTCGCAGCATCAATGGCAGCAACAAAACGTAAAGTGCTGCTTATTGATCTGGATCCGCAAGGCAATGCGACAATGGGCAGCGGTGTAGATAAATACAGCGATGTAGCAACAATTTATGACCTTTTAATCGAAGATAAACCGATTGAAGAAGTGGTTACTAAAGAAACATCAGGTGAATATCATTTAATTGCCGCCAATGGTGATGTTACCGCCGCCGAAGTTAAATTAATGGAGCTTTTTGCTCGCGAAGTTCGACTTCGTAATGCGCTTGAAAAAATATCAGATCAATATGAATTTATTTTTATTGATTGTCCACCATCACTGAATATGTTGACTGTTAATGCAATGGCGGCCGCAGACTCAATTTTAGTGCCTATGCAATGTGAGTATTATGCGCTTGAAGGCTTAACTGCATTGATGGACACAATTACCCAACTCGCTAAACTGGTTAACCCTAAATTACAAATTGAAGGGATTTTACGTACTATGTACGATCCGCGTAATCGTTTGGCTAATGATGTATCAGAACAACTAAAGCAACATTTTGGTGATAAAGTGTACCGCACTGTGATCCCGCGAAATGTTCGTTTAGCTGAGGCGCCTAGTTTTGGTGCGCCAGCAATGTACTATGACCGGACATCAAGTGGCGCAAAAGCGTATTTAGCACTTGCTGGTGAAATGTTGCGCAGAAAAGAAAAAACATCCCCAATCGTCGCCTAAATTTGAGGTAAAAATAACATGTCTGCAAAAAAACGCGGTTTAGGCCGAGGGCTTGATGCATTATTAAGCTCATCAAAACCAGCACCTAGTGCAATGCAAGTGCAAGCGGATAGCACACATATTTTGCAGGTAGAAGAAACGCAATTAGATAATACAAGTGAACTACAAAAGTTACCGATTGAATTTCTTCAATCGGGTAAATATCAGCCACGTAAAGACATGTCTGAAGAAGCCCTTGAAGAACTTGCCAGTTCTATTCGTTCACAAGGCATTATTCAACCAATTGTTGTTCGCCCTATAGGTGAAAAAAGTTATGAAATTATCGCAGGTGAACGTCGTTGGCGAGCAGCTCAACTAGCTAAGCTTGATACTGTTCCTTGCATCATAAAAAATGTTGCTGATGAAGCTGCTGTTGCGATTGCGTTGATTGAAAATATACAACGTGAAGATTTAAATGCGATGGAAGAAGCGGTTGCGTTAAATCGTTTATTAACTGAATTTGAATTAACACATCAACAAGTCGCGGATGCGGTGGGTAAATCACGCACTACTGTAACAAATTTATTGCGTCTGAATAATTTAAATGACGATGTTAAAATTTTGTTAGAACATGGCGATATTGAAATGGGCCATGCACGTTGTTTATTAGCTCTTGAAGGCGAGGCGCAATCAGATGCTGCACGTCTTGCTGTCGCAAAGGCATTAACCGTACGAGAAACTGAAAAGTTAGTACGGTCGATTCTAGAGCCCGTACCAAAAAAAGAGACTGCAGAAAAAGATCCTGATGTCAAGCAGTTAGAGCAACAATTGGCTGATAATTTAGGCGCGAAAGTCGAAATTAATTACAACAAAAAAGGTAAAGGAAATTTGGTTATTTCCTACACTAACTTAGATGAATTGGACGGGATTTTAAACCGTATAAACCAAGACTATTCCCAGCATTAATTAATATCATGTCTAAAACGAGACATTTATAGCGATTTTGCACCACAAAGCACCGACTCAAGTTGCAAAACTGGCAGGATTAAGTATAATTTCGCCAGTTTTCATGCCATGACAAATAGAATGCCAGTAAGGTTAACTAAACGTGAATAATAAGTTAGCAGCACCTTATCAATTGGCTGCATTTAAATTAATCTGTTTGCAAGGTAGTGTAGCCTTAGTAGCTGCCATAATTGTTTTTTTAGGTTGGGGAGTAAGTGCCGGTCTCTCAGCATTAGCTGGAGGCGTTGTAGCCGTACTTCCTCACTGTGTATTTGCCGTTTATGCATTTCGTTATATGGGTGCAAGCCGAGCAAATCAAGCGTATACCTCGTTAAAGCGCGGTAACGGATTAAAATTTATGCTTACAATCATATTGTTTGCGCTAGTGCTAAAGCATTTCCCGGTAATTTTGTTACCTTTCTTTAGTAGTTATGTACTGGCGTTATTTACTGGATTGTTTGCACCCGTTTTTTTTAAACATTAACTTTTGGGATATAACATGGCTGCAGAAGAAGTTACTCTATCTAGCCATATTCAGCACCACTTGACCAATGCGAAGATGTGCTCGACCGATACCGGTCTTGCCTTCAATAAAGCATGTGCGGACAGTGGATTCTGGACATGGCATGTGGATACCCTCGCATGGTCTATCGGTTTAGGTCTTTTATTTTTATGGATCTTCCGTAGTGCCGCTAAAAAATCAACACTGGGTGTACCTGGTAAGTTTCAGTGCTTTATTGAAATGATCGTTGAGTTCGTTGGTGATAATGTACGCGATACCTTCCATGGTAAAAGCAAACTAATAGCACCTCTAGCCCTAACAATTTTTGTTTGGGTGTTCTTGATGAACTTAATGGATTTAATACCGGTTGATTTCTTACCTGCATTTGCTGGTTTAGTTGGTGAAACTGCCTTCGGTATGGATTCACACGACGTGTACATGAAAATTGTACCTACTACTGATATCAACTTAACCGCTGCGCTTGCGTTGGGTGTGTTTATTTTGATGATCGGTTACTCAATCAAAATTAAAGGTGTGCTTGGCTTTGTTAAAGAGCTGACGCTTCACCCATTTAGTTCTAATAATAAGCTAGCAATGGTGTTTCTAATCCCGTGTAACTTATTACTAGAATTAATCGCGTTAGTTGCTAAGCCTTTCTCGTTAGCGCTACGTTTGTTCGGTAATTTATACGCTGGTGAGTTGATTTTCATCTTGATCGGCGCGGTAGGTTTAATGCAGTTACCACTGCACTTTATTTGGGCTGTATTCCATATCTTGGTAATCGTACTACAAGCATTCGTATTTATGATGCTGACAGTTGTATACCTAAGCATGGCAAGCTCGGATAATCATTAATTTTTATATTTACAATTTTACTTTTAACTTTAATTTACAATTGAAACTTTGGAGAAAAAAATGGAACAAGTATTATCAATGCCTGAAGCAATTAAGTTTATCGCTGTTGCTCTACTAATTGGTTTTGGTGCTATCGGTACAGCTATCGGCTTCGGTAACATGGGTGGTAAATTCCTTGAAGCATGTGCGCGTCAACCTGAGCTTGCACCTTCACTACAAGTTAAGATGTTCATCCTAGCTGGTCTAATCGATGCTGTAGCAATGATTGGTGTTGGTATCGCGATGGTATTGTTGTTCGTACTTTAATTTTATTTTTTGAACAGCTTACTATTTAAGGAGGAGCGGTTGTGAACTTAAACGCCACTCTTATCGGTGAATTAATTGCATTTACGGTGTTCGTATTATTTTGTATGAAATACGTATGGCCACCACTAAACGGTGCAATTGAAGCTCGCCAGAAAAAAATCGAAGATGGTTTAGCTGCCTCTGATAGAGCCGAAAAAGACTTAGAACTAGCGCAAAAGAAAGCTGCAGAACAGCTTAAAGATGCAAAAGTTCAAGCGGCAGACATCATTGAACAAGCTAAAAAGCGTGCAGTGCTAATTGTTGACGAAGAAACAGTTCGTGGTCAGCAAGAGCGTGAAAAAATTATTGCTCAAGGGCATTCTGAAATTGAATCTGAGCGTAACCGTGTAACAGAAGAGCTACGTAAGCAAGTAGCTACTCTTGCAGTGGTTGGCGCAGAACGAATTTTAGAGCGCGAAATCAATCAAGCCACACATAGTGACATCGTTGAAAAACTTGTCGCTGAGCTGTAACTAGGAGGGTATGAGCATGTCTGAATTGACTACTATCGCTCGCCCATACGCTAAAGCGGCTTTTGAACTTGCCGTTGAAAAAGGCACTATTGACAGTTGGAATGAGATGCTGTTTTTTGCTGGCCACGTTGCCAGTGATGAACAAGCATCTGCTATTTTAGCTGGGTTGCCTAATGCTACTGCACAAGCTGAGTTATTTATTAAAATTTGTGCAGAGCAGCTCAACGAACAAGGTCAGAACCTAGTGAAGGTGATGGCTGAAAATGGACGTTTAGTCGCTTTACCAGCGGTTGCTAAGTTATTTGCTAATTTTAAAGCAGAGTACGAAAAAGAAATCGAAGTAGATGTGATTTCGGCAACCCCTCTTGTTGCAGCGCAGCAAGAGACATTGGTAGCGGCACTTGAAAAACGTTTCGCACGCAAAGTTAAGCTGAATTGTAGTGAAGACGCTGCAGTGGTTGGTGGTCTTATCATTAAGGCTGGTGACACTGTAATCGACGGCTCAGTTCGCGGTAAATTAAACCGCTTAGCCACAACACTACAATCGTAATTGGGAAAAAGAGCATGCAACTTAATTCCACTGAAATTTCAGATCTGATCAAACAACGTATTGAGAAGTTCGAAGTTGTAAGTGAAGCTCGTAACGAAGGTACTATCGTATCTGTTACTGACGGTATCATCCGCATCCACGGTCTAGCTGACTGTATGCAAGGTGAGATGATTGAGCTTCCAGGCAACCGTTATGCTATCGCACTAAACCTTGAGCGCGACTCAATTGGTGCAGTAGTAATGGGTCCGTACGCGGATCTTACTGAAGGCGTAAAAGTATACACAACTGGTCGTATCCTAGAAGTTCCTGTTGGTGCTGGTTTACTTGGTCGTGTTGTAAACACACTAGGTGCACCTATCGATGGTAAAGGCGCTTTAGATAACGACGGGTTTGAACCTGTAGAAAAAATTGCACCAGGTGTAATCGAGCGTAAATCTGTAGATGAGCCAGTGCAAACTGGTTATAAATCTATTGATGCGATGATTCCAGTTGGTCGTGGTCAACGTGAACTTGTGATCGGTGACCGCCAAACAGGTAAAACTGCACTAGCAATCGATGCAATCATCAATCAAAAAGACACAGGCGTTAAGTGTGTGTATGTAGCGATTGGTCAAAAAGCATCTACTATTGCTAACGTAGTACGTAAATTAGAAGAGCACGGTGCACTAGCAAATACTATCGTAGTTGTTGCATCTGCCTCTGAATCAGCGGCACTTCAGTACTTAGCACCGTTCGCGGGCTGTACTATGGGTGAATACTTCCGTGACCGTGGTGAAAACGCATTAATCGTATATGATGATTTGTCTAAGCAAGCAGTTGCTTACCGTCAAATTTCATTGCTACTTAAGCGTCCACCAGGTCGTGAAGCATACCCAGGTGACGTATTTTATCTTCACTCTCGTCTTCTTGAGCGTGCATCGCGTGTAAACGCTGATTACGTTGAAAAGTTCACCAATGGTGAAGTGAAAGGTCAAACTGGTTCATTGACGGCATTGCCAATCATTGAAACTCAAGGCGGCGACGTTTCTGCGTTCGTACCGACTAACGTTATCTCTATCACCGATGGTCAGATCTTCTTAGAAACTGACTTATTCAACTCAGGTATCCGTCCGGCAGTAAATGCTGGTATCTCGGTATCGCGTGTTGGTGGTGCTGCACAAACTAAAATCGTTAAGAAACTAGGTGGCGGTATTCGTCTAGCCCTAGCTCAGTACCGTGAATTAGCTGCGTTCTCGCAGTTCGCGTCTGACCTTGATGATGCAACACGTGCTCAACTTGAGCATGGTGAGCGTGTAACAGAGTTAATGAAGCAGAAACAGTACGCACCAATGTCTGTTGCTGAAATGTCTTTGTCGTTATTTGCAGCTGAGAAAGGTTTCCTTCAAGATATCGAGATCGTTAAGATCATGGATTTTGAAGCGGCTTTACTTTCTTATGCAAATAGCACATACGCAGAGCTTATGGCTCAAATCAATGAAACTGGTAACTACAACGCCGAGATCGAAGCGCAGCTTAAAGACCTTCTAACGAAGTTCAAGTCTACGCAAACTTGGTAATTTAGTTATTAATGGTGCGCTTTAGGTAACTAAAGCACACCTTGATTCGGAGAGAGAGTCATGGCCAGCGGAAAAGAGATTAAAAGCAAGATCGGTAGTATTAAAAATACTCAAAAGATCACTAGCGCAATGGAAATGGTTGCTGCGTCTAAAATGAAAAAGGCGCAAGAACGTGTGGCTTCAAGCCGTCCATACGCTGAAAAATTACGTAAAGTGATTGGTCGTGTTGCTCAAGCAAATCTTGATTTTACTCACCCTTTTTTAGAAGAGCGTGAAGTAAAACGAGTTGGTTATATTGTTATCTCTACAGACCGTGGTCTGTGTGGCGGTCTTAACTCAAATGAGTTTAAGCAAGTTGCACTAGATGTTAAAGCGTGGAAAGAAAAAGGTGTAGACGCAGAGTTTGCAACTTTAGGCAGTAAAGCTGCTGGTTTCTTCCAACGTTTTGGTGGTCAACTACTCGCTAAAAAAGCGGGCTTAGGAGATAAACCTTCTATTCAGGATATTATTGGTCCTGTAAAGATCATGCTAGATGCATTTTCTGAAGGGAAGATTGACCGTTTATTCTTGGTATATAACAACTTCGTTAATACCATGAAGCAAGAGCCAATTATAGATCAGTTACTCCCTTTGCCAAAAGCTGAAAAAGAAGTATCTGCCCACTCGTGGGATTACTTGTATGAGCCAAACCCAGACGCGATTTTAGAAGCGCTGTTAGTACGCTTTATTGAATCTCAAGTATACCAAGGTGTGGTTGAAAACGCTGCTTCTGAACAGGCTGCCCGTATGGTTGCAATGAAAGCTGCAACTGATAACGCTGGTGACCTTATGGATGATTTACAGCTTATTTATAACAAAGCTCGCCAAGCAGCAATCACACAAGAAATTAGTGAGATTTGTTCTGGTTCAGCTGCAGTTTAATGCTTCAGGCAAAGATTAAAGAGAGGAATAGACATGAGTTTAGGTAAGGTCGTCCAAATTATCGGTGCCGTTGTGGATATTGAATTTTCACAAGACAACGTGCCAGCCGTATATGACGCGCTAAAAGTATCAGATGGCGATTTAGCTGGTTTGACTCTAGAAGTCCAACAACAGCTAGGTGGCGGTGTGGTACGTACTATCGCACTAGGTACTACAGACGGTTTACGTCGTGGTGCTGCTGTATCAAACACAGGTGAAGCGATTCAAGTTCCAGTTGGTAAAGCAACACTTGGTCGTATCATGAACGTACTTGGTGAGCCAATCGATGAAGCTGGTCCAATCGGCGAAGAAGACCGTATGTCTATTCACCGTGCAGCGCCTTCATACGAAGAGCAATCAAGTTCAGTTGAGCTTTTAGAAACTGGTATCAAGGTAATCGACCTTGTATGTCCGTTCGCTAAAGGTGGTAAAGTTGGTTTATTCGGTGGTGCCGGTGTTGGTAAAACCGTAAACATGATGGAACTTATCCGTAACATCGCAATCGAGCACAGCGGCTACTCAGTATTCGCAGGTGTTGGTGAGCGTACACGTGAGGGTAACGATTTCTACCATGAGATGAACGATTCAAACGTACTTGATAAAGTATCGCTTGTATACGGTCAGATGAACGAGCCTCCAGGTAACCGTTTACGCGTAGCGTTAACAGGTCTTACTATGGCTGAAAAGTTCCGTGACGAAGGTCGCGATGTACTTTTCTTCGTAGATAACATCTACCGTTATACACTTGCTGGTACAGAAGTATCTGCACTACTTGGTCGTATGCCATCAGCGGTAGGTTACCAGCCTACACTTGCTGAAGAAATGGGTGTACTGCAAGAGCGTATCGCTTCTACTAAGACTGGTTCAATTACTTCAATTCAAGCGGTATACGTACCTGCGGATGATTTAACGGATCCATCTCCAGCAACTACCTTTGCTCACTTAGATGCAACTGTAGTACTTTCGCGTGATATCGCATCACTTGGTATTTACCCTGCGGTAGATCCACTTGATTCATCTTCACGTCAACTTGATCCATTAGTAATTGGTCAAGAGCACTACGATACAGCACGTGGCGTTCAAACAGTTCTTCAGCGTTATAAAGAACTTAAAGACATCATTGCAATCCTAGGTATGGACGAGCTTTCTGATGAAGATAAGCAACTAGTATCTCGTGCACGTAAAATCCAGCGCTTCCTATCTCAGCCATTCTTCGTGGCAGAGGTGTTTACAGGTGCATCTGGTAAATACGTATCACTAAAAGATACAATTGCTGGCTTTAAAGGTATTTTAAGTGGTGAATTCGACCACATGCCAGAGCAAGCGTTCTACATGGTTGGCTCTATTGAAGAAGCTCAAGAAAAAGCCAAAAGCATGTAACTAGGAGGGTAGTATGGCAGCTATGACTGTACATCTTGATGTAGTAAGCGCAGAGGGTAAAATATTCTCTGGTCTTGTTGAATCTATTCAAGTAAGTGGTAGTGAAGGTGAGCTAGGTGTTAACGCCGGCCACGCTCCACTACTCACTGCCCTAAAACCTGGTATGGTACGTTTAGTTAAGCAATTTGGTGAAGAAGAATTCATCTACATTGCAGGTGGTACGCTAGAAGTTCAACCGAACATTGTATCTGTACTTGCAGATACAGCCGTTCGTGGTGAAGACCTAGACGAACAAGCTGCAGAGCAAGCTAAACGTGACGCTGAGAAACAAATGGCACAAGGTGGTACATCTGCGGAGCTAGATTATAGCCAAGCAGCTGTACAGCTAGCTGAAGCAATCGCTCAGCTACGTGTTATTCAGCAATTACGTAAAAAGTAAGCCAATCTGGTTTTTTAAAAGCCCACTTTATGTGGGCTTTTTTGTGCCTGTTATTATTTTTAATACAATGAAAAACTAAATATATGACTGCGTTGTCATCATATGAAACAGGCGATGTAAATTAATTTAACTTGCATTAACAGTTAATAACCTATGTTTTTACTTATATCCTTCATCAATCCCCGTTACAATATGACAATAATAAAGCGATTTGTAATTTCAGCTTAGATTCAGTGGCTACTGCTAGATTGCCATTGAGTATGTGCACATGATGTGACTTACGTAATCTTTTTGAATTTACACATGGTTACTCATTCCAATAAAACAAAGAAAGAAGGATATTGTTTTAATGTCTCTGACTACAGTAATTCTTGCTGCGGGTAAAGGTACTCGTATGCGTTCAGCTCTACCTAAGGTTCTTCATAAAGTGGCTGGTAAACCAATGGTGCAACATGTCATTGATAACGCCAATGCATTAGGAGCGACTTCAACGAATTTAGTTTATGGTCATGGCGGCGAATTATTACAACAACAACTTGCCGATAACGACGTAAACTGGGTACTGCAAGAAGAGCAACTTGGCACCGGTCATGCTGTTGCCCAAGCAAACCAACATATTAATGATAACGATACTGTTTTAGTTTTATATGGTGATGTGCCGTTAACAAAACAATCAACGCTTGAACGTTTACTTGCCGCTACTCCTAAAAATGGCTTAGCTGTATTAACAGTGGATTTGGTTAACCCAAATGGCTACGGTCGTATGCTTCGAGTTAATGGCAAGCTAGTAGGTATTGTTGAACAAAAAGATTCAACACCTGAACAGTTGCTTATTACAGAAGTTAATACCGGTATTATGGCTGTTAATGGTGGATTACTAAAAAGCTGGCTAGGCAATCTTTCAAACAATAACGCTCAAGGTGAATACTATCTAACAGACATTGTAGCTATGGCGCACAGCGAAGGTGTTGAAATAAGTTCAGCACAGCCTGATCATCCAATGGAAGTTGAAGGCGCGAACAATCGTGTGCAACTAGCTGGCCTTGAGCGTGCTTATCAAGCATGGCAAGCCGAAGAGCTAATGCTAAATGGTGCAACACTTGCCGATCCTGCCCGCATTGATGTTCGTGGTGAAGTCACCACCGGTGAAGATGTACTAATTGATGTAAACGTTATCTTTGAAGGTAAAGTGACAATCGGTAATAATGTTGAAATTGGTCCTAACTGCGTACTTAAAAATTGTACCATTGGCGATAATGTCATTATTAAAGCTAATACCTTAATTGAAGAGGCAAGTGTTGCAGCTAAATGCACACTTGGTCCATTTGCACGTTTACGCCCAGGTGCAATCATGGAAGAGGACTCTCACATTGGTAACTTTGTTGAGATGAAAAAAACGCGCCTAGGAAAAGGTTCTAAAGCAAATCACCTTTCTTATTTAGGTGATGCTGAAATTGGCGAAAAAGTGAATATTGGCGCTGGTACTATTACCTGTAACTACGATGGTGTGAATAAAGCAAAAACTATAATTGGCGATAATGCGTTCATTGGTTCTAATTCATCACTTGTGGCACCAGTAAATATTGGTTCGACGGCAACCATTGGAGCTGGCTCCGTGATTACTAATACTGTCGCTGATGAACAATTGGCCGTTGCTCGAGGTAAACAACGCAATCTCGATGGCTGGAAAAGACCAACTAAAAAATAGTATTATTTAAAAGGCTACCTCGGTAGCCTTTTTTATCTCATGTTTGCTTGATTAATATACCAAAAAAGCCCCGCAAGCACTTGTTTGTATATGTTTTGTACAAAAGTAAAGTTGATTTAATAAAACTGAAATAAAGCATTGACCGCCTCTAAATAATCCCTATAATGCGCATCCACTGACCCAGTAGGCAGCAATGAAAAGCGCTGAACAAACGGTAAGTGAGTCGAGTAAAACTTAACTTTGAAATTCTTTAAAAGAAACTAAAATTTAAGTGTTGACAAAAAAATAGGAAAGCGTAACATGCGCAGCCCTAGCGAGATAAAGTTTAACTTTAATCGCAACGTTCTTTAACAATATAAAGCAATCATCTGTGTGGGCACTCGTACAGATTGAGTTCTAACAGCCAAGCTTAACTTTCTTTTTAGATAGGTAAGCAAGGCAAAAAATTTAGAGTCTCAATGTGATTTCTCGAAAGAGAAACTGAGTGACCAACAGAATAGTTATTTTTAATAATTATTCAGCACAGTCAATTCAATATCGAAAGATATTAAATAAATTCAGAATTCATTGAGCAGGTTCTTCATTCTTTATTGGATGAGAACAGAAAAAACTTTTAATTGAAGAGTTTGATCATGGCTCAGATTGAACGCTGGCGGCAGGCCTAACACATGCAAGTCGAGCGGTAACAGAGAGTAGCTTGCTACTTTGCTGACGAGCGGCGGACGGGTGAGTAATGCTTGGGAATATGCCTTTTGGTGGGGGACAA
>NZ_JBISHB010000046.1:0-217062 GCF_045064175.1 Pseudoalteromonas sp. Ld20 | reverse complement strand
AGCATTTTCAAATTTTAGTTAGTGCGTAGAGATACGAACTGACACCCAATTTGCTTGGTGACAATAGCGTTTTGGACCCACCTGATCCCATGCCGAACTCAGTAGTGAAACGAAACAGCGCCGATGATAGTGTAGCATTTGTTATGTGAAAGTAGGTCATCGCCAGGCTCCAAATAAAGAAAGCCCGACTCATAGAGTCGGGCTTTTTTACGTCTGCAGGAAAGTGAAAAAGCGAGCAAGGTGCAAGGTGGCCAGTGTCGCTCGGGCGTTCATCTGAAAGCAATACACCCCCATATATCGGTTGTCGCGATAAATCACGACCTACTATTTTGCAATCAGCGTGCGGGTATTTTATTGTAGGTCAGGCTTTAGCCTGAAGGCATATACAGTATTCCCCAGAGCCCCATATACTCTCTTCGCAACGCATTTTCATGTCACGATAAATCACGATCTACAATAGGTTGACAGCAAGGGACTATATTTTTTCAGGATAGCTTGGTCTCTTGAACAGTAAATACAAACTCCATAAGTGAACAGCAACTTGTGCAAATTATTATCTTTATTGACTGGGCTATAACTAACTGTAACTATTATGCCTGCTAATGAGGTTGTTAAGGGAAGTGGTCGATATGTCTTGTATACAGGTTGTAATTATTGAGGATGAGAAAGCGATTGCTGATACGTTAATTCATACACTCGAAATGGATGGATTTAAAGTCGCCTGGTTTTCAACTGCTGGCGCGGGGCTTGAACATTTAAAAGCAATTAGTACTGATTTACTCATTTTGGATATTGGTTTACCCGATGCTAACGGTTTTGAGTTATGTAAGCAGATCCGAGAGTTTTCATCATTACCTATTATTTTTTTAACAGCCCGCAATGATGAAATAGATCGTGTAGTTGGTTTAGAGATAGGTGGTGATGACTACGTTACTAAGCCGTTTAGCCCTAGAGAAATGCTAGCTCGCGTGAAACTTCGTTTAAAACCACATCGTGTTTCGGCGCCACTGTTAGATTCCTTTCAAAGTAAACCTGTGCTTTATAGTGAAAACTACGATTATTATTATGCAAAGCAATCGCTTGGTCTAACTGCTTTGGAGTTTAAGGTACTCGATAAACTAGTCTCACAACCACGGCAGGTATTTTCTCGCGAGCAATTATTATCATCAGCTGAACTATGCCAAGAGAGTATGTATGCTCGTAATATTGATAGTCATATTAAAGCGATTAGAAACAAGTTACGCACAGCAGGTACAGATGAATTGATTCATACAAAGCGTGGCTTTGGGTACTTTTATGAGCCCGTTTAAACAGATTACTCAAGGGTTATCTCGATTTAAGCGCTGGCCTAAAATCCCTCTGGGGTTTAGATTATTTTTACTCTATTTTGTACTCGTTATATTAACCACTTACTTGGTTAGCTCTACTGTAATGCGCGAAATAAAACCAACGGTGCGTCAAGTAAGTGAAGAAACTCTCGTTGATATGGCTAATTTACTCGCTGTCATGGCCCGAGAAGATCTTGTTCAGGGTACATTGGTAGAAGGTAAGTTCGCTAAACAGATTAATTCATACGGTATGCGAGAGCCTAATGCGGCCATTTGGGGGATTAGCAAGCCTGCAATTAATCACCGTATTTATATTACTAATGCTGATGGAGTTGTTGTCCTTGATTCTTGGCAGCAAGATATAGGTAAAGATTTTTCGCGCTGGAATGATGTGTATCTGACATTACGAGGAGAATATGGTGCACGCTCTACAGCCTTGGATTCAAGTGATCCCCTTTCTACTGTGATGCATGTAGCTGCGCCGATTATCCATAATGAAAAAATCATTGGCGCTGTCACGGTAGCTAAAGCAAACCGATCGGTGCAACCATTTATTAATATGTCTAAGTACCGTGTATTAAGTTGGCTAGCGGTGATGAGTATATTGGCATTAATAGTAGGGGCTTTGATCGCTTGGCGGATCAATAGCGCTTTGTATAAGCTAGCTAATTATGCCGACAAAATAGGCCGGGGTGAAAAGGCCAATAAACCGACTTTTAGAGTATTTTATGAATATGGGTTACTCAGTGATGCACTTGAGAAAATGCGCCGTCAACTAGATGGTAAAAGCTATGTAGAAAACTATGTGCAAACTCTAACACATGAATTGAAAAGTCCATTATCAGCGATTAAAGGCGCGAGTGAGATCCTACAAACCCCGCTAAGTAATGATAAACAGCAGTTATTTGCTAGTAATATTGAATCAGAAACAGCACGAATGCAAAAGTTGATAGATAAGTTATTAGCATTAACGAAACTAGAGCAACTTCCTGAACTTGAAAAGCGAGAAGTTATTTTTATAGCCCCATTACTTGAGGCAATAAAGGGTTCTTTTATAGCTAAAGCCACTAATAAAAATGCCCTAATAACAATTCAATGTGACTCTAGTATGCAGTTAATGGGAGACCGCTTTTTAATACAGCAGGCTTTTTATAACATTGTTGATAATGCGTTCGACTTTTTATTCGAAAGCGGTCAAATCAATATCTTCGTAGAATTACGTCAGCGCATGGTGAGTATTAAAATTAGTAATACGGGCTCTTGTATTCCTGATTATGCGCTGTTGCGCATTACAGAGCGCTTTTACTCACTGCCTCGTGCTAACGGTAATAAAAGCACAGGCTTAGGTTTAAATTTTGTAGAGCAAGTCATTAAATTACATAAAGGGGAACTCACTATAAGTAATATTGAACAAGGGGTGTTGGTTGAGATCACAGTACCAACTCCATAAAAGCTCCACTTAAGACCCACCATAACTCCACATAGCTTCGTTACCATGTATACCCAAGCCACCTCAAGATGCAGAATTCAGCGTTTCACAGGGGCTTAATATCAAGGCGTTACTTTGAAACAATGGCAATCCCTTTTAAGAAGGAACAACGATGAGAGTAAGTCCCTGTGAAGCGCCCTGCGGGTTGGTTTTAAAGCGATTTATACTACGTTATTGATTTTAACAATAGAACCACTATTACTTGCAATCAATGCCTTGCCTAAATCGCTTTAAATTCCAACTGAAACTCGCATCTTGAGGTGGCTTGGGTATATTTAAATAATACATGGAGCGAATATAGATGAAACAAAAAATAGAAACAAAATTGGTGATAATCATAGGTTTAATTGTCCTGCTACTTATCCCAATTTTTATGATCCAAAATTTAATAGATGAGCGAGCTGATCTGCAAGATCAAGTTCAAGCAGATATTGCAAAAAGCAGTAGTGCTGAGCAACAAATTATTGGTCCTTTTATTCATGCTGAATATATTGAAACCAGCACTCGAGATGGTAAAACGATAGATCATGTCGTAAGTGTTTTGCTATTGCCTGAATCACTGAATATAGACAGCACATTATCAACATTCGAAAAATACCGAGGCATTTATAAAGCTCTTCTATATCGTTCAAAAAATAGGTTTGATGGTGTGTTTGATACAACGTCATTAAAACCATTAGCAGGCAAAAAAATAAAGCGGCTTAATCTTGTTATGGCCATTGCTGATATCCGAGGGATTGGGCAAGGCTCTCAAATAAGTATGAATGATCACACCTACAAATTGTTACCGGGTACGCAAATCGCACAATTACCAGAAGGGGTTCGTATTGAACTTGATTATGCAAGCATCATGGAAGCGCCTATTTTACCGTACCAAATTGACTTAAATTTGCAAGGTATGCGCAAACTTGCTTTAGCGCCTGTTGGCAAAGAAACCTCATTAACGATGCAAGCTGATTGGCCTCATCCAAGTTTTGTCGGCGACTACCTCCCAATTGAATCGAATATTTCACAGCAAAGCTTCTCAGCAAGTTGGCAAACAAATTATTTTGCCACGAATCTGCAGGAGTTATTTAACCATTGTTTATTTCAAAATGAATGTGCGCAATTTAAGCAGCGCAGCATGGGGGTTAATTTAGTTGATGGCGTAAATCATTATCTTAAAAGTTATCGCGCAAGTAATTATGCTTTACTCGTGATCTTACTGGTGTTTGCTAGTTTCTTTTTACTTGAGGTATTGCGTGGTGAGCCAATACACCCTGTACAATATGGTTTTGTCGGACTTGCTCTAGCTGTTTTTTATTTACTGTTGATTTCTTTAAGTGAGCATTTAGGGTTTAATCTGGCGTATCTTTTATCAGCTCTTTCATCCGCATTTTTACTCAGTATCTATGTTGCGGGCATGCTTAAAAATAGTAAACATGGTGGGTTTTTCTTCCTCGGTGTTGTGTTTTTATATGGTTTATTATTTGGCTTATTAAGTGCGGAAGATTATGCATTATTGATGGGCAGTGTATTGGTGTTTGCAGTACTCAGTTTGATTATGATGCTCACTCGAACCGTAAACTGGTATAGCACAAAGCCGCAAGCTGATAACGAGGTTACTTAAGTAACCTTCGCTCAAATAATAAAAGGGCTGATAATTTTATCGGCCCTTTTATGATTATTCAGAGTTCAGGTTTATTAACTATTAGACAAAAATACAGTTAGCTTTTCGCCTATTTTTAAATGGTCGCTTGAGAGATTATTCCATTGTTTTAGTTTATTTATACTGACTTTGTAATGCTTCGCGATTTTCCATAAGCTTTCTCCCGATTTTACTTTATGCTCAATTTCTTGATCGGCAAGTATAGGGAGGATCAATTTACTCCCCGCGCGAATGCGGTTACTCGTTAGGTTATTAAATGCTTTTAATTGATTCACACTGATCGCATAGCGTTTAGCTATCACACTGAGACTGTCACCAGATTGAATTGTATAATGCTGCCATTGACTGAAATCGTTACTTTTTTGACTTGCGAGCATGCTTTTAAATGCGGCTTGTTTATCTATAGGGACAACGATGTGCGGTGCATCAATAATAGCAGGAAAGCGGATCACGCCATTATTTAATGATTCTAGTTGTTGCCATTTATCTTTGTTATCTAAAATAACCGATCCCGATACAGGCACCACAGCAATAGCATTTTTATTTGGAATTACTGGAAATGCCATTTTCTGGCTTTTTAATAATTGCGCCGCAGCAAGTAATTTAGGTACGTACTGACTTGTTTGTTTTGGTAACTTTAAACTAAAAAAATCGGTCGGTTTACCCTGTTTTTTATTGTTACGAATTGCCCTCAATACACGTCCTTCGCCTAGATTATAGGCCGCAACAGTATGATACCAATCACCGTCAAAACGTAGATATAAATACTCCATAAAATCGAGCGCTGCGCGGGTACTATCTATAACATCCTGACGCCCATCGTACCAAGGAGATATGTGCACTTTAAAGTGCTTGGCAATTGCGGGAGTCAGTTGCCATAACCCTGAAGCATGTTTATGTGAATAGGCACTTGCATCAAAGTCACTTTCAATCAGCGGCATTAATGCCAATTCAATGGGTAACCCGCGTTTTTCGACTTCGTTTACAATATAGTAAAGGTAAGGTTCGGCTCGGCGGCTAATTTCATCCATATAGTTTGGGTGAGATAAATACCACGCTATGCGTTGCTGTACATCTGGGTGGCTTGAATTAGCAAAGCTTAACTGTACGCGAATACGTTGCCAAACATCATCTAGCGTTTGAGGGGCTAAAGGCGCTACCTGCTCAATCGCTTCACTTTGCTGACTAATAACGGAGCTTGGCTGTGCTGTAATAACTGTTTGAGGGGTTGGCTTTTCAGATGTGGTTTCACAGCCAGATAAAACAAAAATGAGCGGAAAAATGCCGATATATCGATTAGAAAACACGTATGAAATCACTCCTAAAATGTCGATGAGGTCAGCCTAGCTAAAAACGAACGCTAGCTGGAGAGTACTAACAACACTAGGGCGTGTTGACCTTTGTGGATTGAAGTTTGTTCAATCTAGGGGCGATTTAATCGCGGCGCGAGGTTTGTAACCTAGTGGGCTAAGTAAAAACCGAGCAATAATGAGTTAATCACCCCTAGGAAGAACCCTTTGGGCAGCGCATGTTTGGCATTTATACTGCGTTATCGCCTATTTATGGGGAACACCACACACCATAGGCGCTGCCTTGCCTAAGTACCAAACAGTCTGCTGAAAAATCAATCACGAAAGGTCAACACGCCCTAATATTACTATGTTAATTAGCATCTTAACCAAAGTTGGGGTTAATTAATATTTAAGTGAGTTTTAAATTGATCTTTATAACGTCGGGATAAATTAAGTACCTTACCCGTGGTTAGTTTTATTTCACTATCGCCGCTAGATAATGGTGTGATCGATTCAACTGCATCTAAGCGAATTGCATGAGAGCGATGAATACGGCAAAACCCTTGAGATTCTAAATTACTGCTAAGCTGAGTTAATGTAGCGCGAAGTGGGTAAATACGTTCTGCGCAGTGCAGGTTTACATAATTCCCAGATGATTCTAACCAGTCTATGTTGTTCACTTTAACGATAAACTCTTTACCGAGCTTTTTTACTAAAAAACGATCGAATTGGGTGGGGATAAGCTCTTCTTCATTATTTGCCAAAGTGGTCGCTTCCCCTATGATTTGAGCGAAAACATAACTAAATACTTTAATAACGACGATAAAAAACAAAAACGCCCACAGATCTTTGCGGTATTCATATAACAGCTCAAACCAATTCAGGCCAAAGTCATAAGCGCGCGCTTGTAGCCAATAGATAAGCTTGCGCAATCCAATCATCACCCCAACGTGCAGCACACAATAAAGTACAGATGCTGCAAAATATAAAGCGATTGAGCGGTTCACTGCTTGCCAATTAAAAGGATGGTGTTTTAGCAAGTATAAAAGAGCTGGTATGAGTAATAAGGTACTAACAGCGCTCGTGTATTCCCACACAAAAGGCTCCCACAACAGAAATGGTAATGCGCCATCGCGCTGCGCTTCCATAATTTGAGAGGTGGCGTTAATACTGTTGTTAATAAACACATACAATGCTAGAAAAATAGCGGCATACCATTTTTGGTAGTGTTGAAAGTGGTGTAGTTGAGCGCTATTTAATGTATGCATACTTTACAGAGTTATCGCAAAAATTATTCCAATAAGCTTGAGCATAGCAAGCAGGTAATAATAGGCAATACTTTTCATCGGCTACCGTCCCTGTGAGCCACCGCTTATCCCTACGTATTGTTTTATCAGCCTTTTATACTGGGAATTAAGATTATCTTCACTACATTAATACACATATTAAGGTATGGATGTAAGTCATGGTCAAACAACTAAAAAATGGGCTCGGGAGTGTTTTTTCACCTTGGCGAAATGTGTTTAATCACTCTTGTGAAAGTTTACCGCGGCGCTATGAGCTCGATTGGCTAAGAGTGTTGGCATTTGGTTTACTTATTTTTTATCACACAGGTATGCTGTACAGCCAAAGCTGGGGTTTTCATTTCAAAAGCCAATATCTAAGCAGCGGTGTTGAAAATGCCATGCTATTACTATCGCCCTGGCGAATGGGACTGATTTGGTTTATCTCTGGCGTTGCACTGCGCTTCATTGCGGCGCGTTTGTCTTTTTGGGATTTTTTAGTTAGTCGCAGTATACTCATATTATTGCCCTTGCTTGTTGGGATCTGGTTTGTAGTTCCGGTACAGCTGTATGCGCAAATGTCACAAGAAAGTGGTTTAACGCTGAATTATTGGCAGTTTTATCAGGCATTTTTTGATTTATCACACCCGATTTTTAAAAATTATAGTGCCGGTATTTGGCCCCATGTTGATGTAAATCACCTTTGGTATTTACGCTCATTATGGCAATTTACCTTGTTGCTTGTGCTGATTTTACCTTTACTACATCTTTCTAAAGTTCAGGCTTTAATTGCGTACTTGTGTGAGCAGTCACTGCTTATTATTTTCATTGTATTACTGTTGCCGCTTTGCGCGCTAAAATTGAGCTGGCCGAGTGATACGTTTCGTTATCCCATGGGCGCGTTGTTTTTACTTTATGGTTATTTGCTTGCGTGGCAGCCAGTATTTTATAACCAATTACTGCGCTGTTGGCGGGTGTTGCTAGGGCTATTTATTGTCGGTTATCTATTAGTTGTTGCGGGCTATCATATTATTTGGCAAAACCCTGCATCTAGCCAATGGCAAATCACTAGCATGGACATGCTTTATACCACCCAGCGTTTACTTGGTGTAGTACTGATGTTAGCCCTCGCACAGCGTTTTTTGAATCGCAACCATCCGATACTTAGCAAGCTTAATGGCGCCGTTTTCCCATTTTATATTTTACATCAAAGCGTGATCATCGCCTTGGCGTTTTGGTTTACGCCAATGCAATTGGGAGTAATCATTGAGCCTCTTGCTATCATCAGCCTTACTTTTATGATTTGTTGGTTTTTCTATGAAGTGATTAGCGGATTCGATGTTCTTTGCCCGTTGTTTGGTATAAAGCCTAGCGGGCAATACAGCAGAAAACTTCGCTTTTATGCGCGGTTGATTGGATTTGGGATTATTAGCCCGTTGATGTTGGTATTACTTATTTAGAAAGTGATTTAGGGCTGAGTTAAGAGTTGCCCTGTATTATTAGTTGTCATAAAAAAACCATAAAACCGTAGCCCATTAGTCATACACATGTGATGCACTATGCCCCAATTAATTATTCAAAAAATTAAAAGGGTTTTTTCATGCTAAAACGTTCATTGCTCGCAATTTCATTACTTTGTGCTTTAACAGGGTGCTCGCTTGATGGCGACGATGGTTTAACTGGTCCGCAGGGAGGGCAAGGAGCTGCCGGTGTTGATGGTCAAAATGGAGTTGATGGGGGCGATGGCGCTAATGGTGAAAATGGTCAAGACGCGAATCGACTTTTAGATATTAACTTAGTTGGTCGCGCGGTACTAAATGCACAAAGCCCTGAAGGGGCAGCTGAAATTGTTGCTTACCAGGCTTCAAAAAAGTGGATTTATGCAATTAACAGCTCCGGTGATGTTGCCGTTGTAAATATTTTGCCAGCACAAAGCTTTGATAGCGCCGCCATGGTAAAAAATAATGAAGGCATTGTTACGGCAACTAATTTAACAAGCGCGATCACCATTACTTTAAATGATCACACCACCGGTGATGCAAACAGTATTGCAATTGATGAGAATAACCAGATCCTTGCTGTGGCAATGGCATCTAAAACGGTTGGTGAAGCAGGTTACATTGCCTTTTATAACATCGCAGGCGATGCCCCTGTTTTTATTAAAAATGTAATGGTTGGTGCATTGCCAGATATGGTGACATTCACCCATGACGGTAGCAAGGTAGTGGTTGCAAATGAAGGTGAGCCAGCAGGCGATTACAGTGTAGATCCACTTGGCAGTATTAGCATTATCAGTGTTAATAACGGGGCGATTGCAGATGCAGCTACAATGCTTGATTTTACAGCCTATAACGACAAACAAACAGAGCTAGAGGCACAAGGTTTTGTATTTGCCAATCCCACAGGGCGAACGATTAATGGCAACGTTATTAATACAACGGTGGCAATGGATTTAGAGCCTGAGTATGTCAGTATCTCCAAAGATAACCGCTACGCGTACGTGTCTATTCAAGAAAATAACGGCTTGGCTGTGGTTGATTTAACAGACAACAGCCTAAAGTTGATGGGGCTTGGTTTTAAAGATTGGTCTAACTTGACCATGGATGCGTCAGATAAAGACGGCAAAGTTAATTTTCAGAAGTACCCAGGTTTATTTGGTATGTATCAGCCAGATACTATTTCCAGCTTTAGCTACAAAGGGGCAAACTTCATTGTCAGTGCAAACGAAGGTGATGGCCGAGAGTACTTTTTTGATGCAGCCAATGCCGCAGACTGTACAGCAAAAGGCGGTCTTGATTTTGACGATAAAGACGGCTGCTTGGCGTACATTGATGAGTCACGCGCAAAAGATTTAACGCTCGCGGCGAACTTCTCTTATCTGAATAACGACAATGAGGATATTGGCCGTTTAAAAGTAACCACAGTGAAGGGCGATGCAGATAACGATGGGCAATATGAGCAGCTTTATACTTACGGTGCACGCTCATTCACTATTTGGGATAGCAATGGCTTAGTGGTATTTGATTCTGGGGATCAAATTGAGCGCATTACCGCATCTATCCATGGCAGCGCGTTTAATAACGATGAAGATACCAATGAAGGCGATACCCGCTCAGATGCCAAAGGGCCGGAGCCTGAAGCATTAGCGCTTGGTAAAGTTGGCGAGCGTTTATTTGCGTTTGTTGGATTAGAGCGTATGGGTGGCATTATGGTATACGACATCACCAACCCATTTGACGTTAAATACACTGATTATTTTTATAACCGTGGCACGACAGAAGGGGCAGATATCACTGGCGATTTAGCGCCAGAGGGCATGGCATTTGTACCCGCTGAGCAAAGTGCGACAGGCAAAGCATTGCTGATTGTAGGTAATGAAATATCAGGTTCAATAGCAGTATGGGAAATTGCACTTAAGTAATTATTTAACTTAAAAATGGCGCACATACACAGTGCGTCCTTTTATTTTCTAGCGCGTAAAGGTGTTTACTGTAGGGTTATACTTTAGGTTGTCGCCATAAATGACGACCTACAATGTAGGGCTGCTTTAGCGCGAAAAGGTGTTTGCTGTAGGGTTATACTTTGGATTGTCGCCATAAATGACGACCTACAATGTAGGGCTGCTTTAGCGCGAAAAGGTGTTTGCTGTAGGGTTATACTTTGGATTGTCGCCATAAATGACGACCTACAATGTAGGGCGTGCTTTAGCGCGTAAAGGTGTTTGCTGTAGGGTTATACTTTAGGTTGTCGCCATAAATGACGACCTACAATGTAGGACGTGCTTTAGCGCGTAAAGGTGAATTTGGCTGTTTATGCTGTGTCGCCATAAATGACGACCTACAATGTAATGGCGTACTAAACAGTGCGCCATTTTATTATGTGGTTGAGTTATTCCAAAATTGGTTTTGGCGTATCGTCAAATGCACTATTTTTCACCAAACCTCGGCGTTTGTATTGCGCTAAAGTAAAACAAAACCCCGCTACAACTAACAACATCGCATTGACTAAAACCACATCTAATAATTGGTAACTGTGCGTGGTGTGTCCAAAAATAGTATTTATAAGGTCGTAAATAGGGCAAATTGTAAATAGTAATGCTGCAACAAATAACTGTTGTACCATCGCTAAACGAACGCGCTGGCGCTGCATACTATTAAATATTGCATGTAATAAACTGACTCCAATAGCACAAAAGAACAAGGTAGGCAGTAGTTCGGTTCGATCCCAGCTAATAGGAGTAAGCCGTGCGCCAATAAAGCTGCAGGCTACGGCGATTAATGTTCCTGTTGAAAGAGCTAAGGTCATGGCTTTTACAAAAGCTAATCCTCGTTTACTTTGTTGGCGGTTATTTTCTCGCTTTTCTAACCAAATAAGGTTGCCGGATAAAATTAAATAACAACAACTAAACCCTAAAATAAAGTACACAAACTTAAGCGTGATCCCACCAAACTCGCCAAAATGTAGATTACTTAGTACAGTGTAAGTGGCTGCTGTAGGCGCTTGCTTTGAATTATACTCATCAATAAACGAGGCATCTTTAAGCTTATAAGTAAGGTATGTTGTGGGCACTAAACTGTTTTGCTCATGTAGCCTAACTTCTACCTCGCCATTTTCGTCTCCTGCACCATAAATGTTTATTATTTTAATAGCTTGGTTTGGGTACTGTGTTTGGGTTTTTTTGAGGATGACATCAACTTGGCTATTGTTTACAGCATTGCCAGAATATTCCACTTGAGGGAATTGAAAAAAGCCTGCCGTTTGTATTAAAGCAGGTATATCACCTTTAAAAACAGCAAAACCAAAACCTGCTTGTAGCACAATACTTAAATTAAACATAACCCCAGTCAGTGCAAAAACAAAGGTAAATGGCAGTGATGAAACACCAATTAAAGTATGCCCATCAAGGTAAGTATCTTTATTACGATTTGTACGGTATTGATAAAAATGACTGATCATTTTTTTCAATACCATACATAAACCAGACATCACCATCACAAAAAAGAGCAAGGTAATTACACCCACTATTTCAGTGCCATAAGGGAGTAATAAGCTGATATGTAAATTATAGAGCATGTCACTCAAATAAAAGGTATCAAGATCAAATGGTAGCTGCTGCCCTGTAACAGCATCAAAATTTAGCTGGTGGTCAACATGATGACCATCCGCAGTTTCAGTTTCGAACGCGGTGTAATAATAAGGTTGCTCTGCTGATGGTAGTGCAATTAATAAATTATGATGGGCAGGAATAGCAAAATTTTGAGCTGCGATATTATCTAGAATTGTTGATACAGGCACCACTTCACCCGAAGCGGCCGCAGGAGCATGATACTGGCTATCCCACTGTGTAATATTATGGCGGAAAAACGAAATTGAGCCGCACACAAATACAATCATTAATACGCCAGAGATAATTAACCCAAGCCACGCATGAGCATGTGTAAGGTTTTTTAAGGTCTCTTTATTCATACTGTTGGCCCCGTAGCAGTTAAAAATACGCCAATGAAGATAATAATGGTTGGAATGGCCGCCTTAGCAGCTCTTAACCATGCTTGTTTATTTGTATTTGCACCATAGCACCAAGTCATCACGCCAGCCCATGCTGATAAAGCGAATACCAATCCAAGCGCTAAAATAAGCCCGACTAATTGAGGGAATATTAAGCTAATGATGCTTGGCACCAGTATCATTACAATTAAGCCACTTAACATTCCGGCAAATGTTTTATGCCACATGAGTTGCTCCTAATAAGTGAAATACCGCCGCGAGGCAGCAAAAAAAACCAACGCTTGGCCAAGCCCATTTAGGTCTGTGCGAGAGTAAAAAAACAGGAGCAGGAATAAAAAACATAAATAAAATGAATACGTAAAGAAGCGCAATAAAAATGCCTGTATTAGCAATAAGCATCAGCGATACAGTTAAAATTAATAAACCGGTCGTAAACAACAAGGTTAACCATTTTGGCGGTACACGCTGATTGGGGTTTATAAATTTTTGCCTAGGGCTTGCCCCATATAACAAAATGCCACACAGCCAATAAGCTGGTAGCAAAAAAAAGTAGCTCATTTCTATTCCTTTAAATATTATTTTTATATTGTTTAAACGACAAAAAGACGCCAGCTGAACTGACATCTTTTTAAACCAACTATCTGGCGCTTTGCAGAGACTTACTCTCTGCAAAGCGCCTAGGTTCTGACCCTGTGAAGCGCTGAATCATGCATTTATACCCAAGCGACCTCAAGATGTGAGTTTCAGTTGGAATTTAAAGCGATTTAGGCAAGGCATTGATTGCAAGTAATAGTGGTTCTATTGTTAAAATCAATAACGTAGTATAAATCGCTTTAAAACCAACCCGCAGGGCGCTTCACAGGGACTCACTCTCATCGTTGTTACTTCTTAAAAGGGATTGCCATTATTGCAAAGTAACGCCTTGATATTAAGCCCCTGTGAAACGCTGAATTCTGCATCTTGAGGTGGCTTGGGTATACAAGGCTTAGGTAATTCTTACTTACAAATCAAATACACCACGAATATTAAGTGCAAACTCTCTTGGTTTTCCTAAATCAGGATTTCTGACTCCGTTTGAAGTGAAATATTCTTCATCCAGCAGGTTTTTGCCAATGAGGTAAACGCCTACAGATTCCCACTCATAGCCGATTTGTAAGTTCACTAAAGTACGTGCATCATTGTGTAGATCATAATAAGGGTCACCCGGCTTATCGCCATTACGTTCAGGGTTGATAGCAGTAGGTGCATTGCTTGCATAATTAAGGTTTAGGTTGGTAAAAAAGCCATTATCAGCTTGATAGGTTAAACCTAAATTATGGGTTCTTTGTGGAGCCATAAAGCGACGCCCAGATAAATCGGTTTCTTTAAAGCCATCAGCAACCGGGATGCTTATTTTAAAATTAGTAAACTCAGTGCCAGAGTAGCCAATGGCCGCATATGCCGTCAGGTTGTTGCTTACTAAATAATTCAGCTCTAGCTCAAAGCCTTGGACTTTTGAGCTTCCGGCATTTTTTGTTTCTCTATCATAGGTATTTGTAGATAGCTGCACATCAACTTGTTGATCTTTCCAATCAATGTAGAACAGATTAGCATTTACCGTTAACTTATTAGCAAGCCAAGTTGAGCGGTATGAAAGTTCATAATTGTCTGTATATTCAGCATCATATTCAAAAATTTGACTAGTTGCTTGGTTTACACCTACGCCACCAGAACGGTAGCCTTTTTGGTAAGTGAAACTCGCTGTCGCATTATCATTAATGTGATAGCTGGCACCAATTTTAGGTAATAGAGTGTTAAATGATGCGTCTACCATTGGCGCTGTTTTTGATGCTTGTGCAGCAAAGGCCAACAGCTTATTGTTTATACCCGTAATAAGGGGGGTAATACCTTCAAGAGGAGTGCCTGAGTAATTGGCTGGGTTAGGCATTTTGTCTTGATTTAAAATAGTGTACTTAGCGTCATTAGCGTTGCTTTGTTTTTCTTTATCGAAGCGGATACCGGCAAGTAAATCCCATTGATTATTTAAATGCCATACACCATCGGCAAACAGTGCATAACTGGTTACTTCGCTGCTTAGCTGCGTATAAATTTCTGTTGTTGCAGGGTTAAATGCATCGTATTGGCTGTAAACTAAGTCAGCAATATTTTTTGGCAATTTAAACTGCGCTTGCAAGCCATCGCTAGATAAACCAAACCTGGATAACTGATAATGATTTAAGCCAGTGCTAGTACTCTCGCTGTCAGCGTTAAAATAGTAACCACCTAACACACCGCTAAAGCTATCATAATCAAACGTTAAGCGAAGTTCCTGACTTAACGTATCAATATTAGAGTCATTACTGCGAGTGCTGCCAGTATCGACTGTTGGCTCTATACCCCTTTTAGCCACATAATCAGAGTCCCAGACAAAGGAAGTGTCTACAGTTGAATAGGTAGTATAAGACGCAATCGATAAGTGATCATCAATATCGTATTGCAACGTTAAAGAGGCAAGATCAGAGCTGGTTTTTCGTCTACGGGGATCATTAAAAACGGTTACGCGATTTTCAAAAGGGTTTTGACCTTCAGCAATTGCCAGTGTAGTTGTACCGTACGATCGCTCAGCATTCATTAGACTTAATTGGGCAGAGAACCCTTCTAAATTTGTGGGTTCATATAAAAACTTAAGGCGGTATGTGTGTTCATCAGAGGCACTGGCATCTGAATTATCAAATGTATTTTTTACGGTGCCGTCATCGCTGGTTTCTTCTGCACTAAAGCGAAATGCAAGTTGCTCATCAACAATACCACCTCCAATAGCAACACCTACATCCTGGTGGCCATGGGATCCTACGGTAAGTTTATACTTGCCTTGCCAGTCATAGGTTGGGTTTTGTGTATTTAAAATTACAGCACCCGCTAATGCATTTCTGCCTTGTAGTGTTGATTGCGGACCGCGTAAAACTTCAATTTGTTGCGCGTCCCAAGTTGAAAAAGCACCGGCTCTAACTAAGTCAGCAGGTAGGGGCGCACCATCAACATAAATACTGGCTAAAAAGCTATTACCACCGCCTGAAACATTAAAGCCATCAATACCGCGAATGCTAAAGCTGCGATTATTGTCACTATGCGTATTTGCAATATTAATCATTACATCATCAAAGCTGTTTATCTGTTGTTGCTCAAGTTGTTCAGGCGTTAAGACCGCTACACTGGTTGTTGTTTCTTGTAAAGAGCGGGCTATTTTTTGTCCTGTTACCATAATAGTTTCGATTTTTTTATCGCTATCAGGTGTCACTTGTTCGGCATGAGTAGTATGAGAGAGTATTACTGCTGGCAATAGAGCCATGTTTAATGCAACAGAAACTAACGAGCGTTTCATAGAGTCCTTCTTTTTTACAACATTTCATCTTGTGTTCACAATGGTAACATGTGGTTTTGCAAATCACTATCATTTGCATTGCCTTTTGTTCGGGTTTTGTAAAGAAGGAATAACCATATTGGGCAAGAATCACACTATAAAATTAGTACACGTATAGTGATGAGCTGTGGCAAGATGAGAGAAATGTGGTAGTAAGTTGTGTTTTAGCGAAAAGTATAAATTCTAATTACCGTCATAAATGAATTACCGCCATAAATGACGGCCTATCATCCAAACACACACCTAAAGCATGCGCCTTGTGGCTTTTGCACATAAACTAAATCACCGCCGTGGTTGAGCATAATCTGCCTTGATAGGCTTAGGCCAATACCAGAACCTTGTTGCTTGGTGGTAAAGAAGGGCACAAAAATCATATCTATAACGTGTTCAGCAATACCTGGGCCGTTATCGCTGATTTCAATGTAAAGCTGTTGGGCGCTATTTTGCGCGAGGGTGAGTTGAATTATGGGTGTTTTGTTTGAGTGCTGCGCGTTTTGTTGATGATCCATAGCAAGTACTTCAAGTGCATTTTTTACTAAGTTAACCAGCACTTGCTCTATTTGGCTATTATCGAGCATCACCAGTTGCTGGCTACGAATCGCAAGCTCAAAAGTTGTGCCTTGGCTGAGTGCTTGCTGTTGGTGCAGCGCGACTATTTGTTCAAGTATATTAGCTAAATTGTATGGTGCTAAATTAGGTTTGGGTAAGCTACTAACTTGACGAAAACGTGCTATAAATTCGCCTAAATGCCCAGTACGTGACGCTAACGTGCTTAGTGCAAGCTGTAAGTCTTGCTTATCTTCAATATCATCAAAACACAGTTCTTGCGGTAATAAGGTTGTACACGTATGAGCTAGAGATGAAAGTGGCGTGATAGAATTTGCTATTTCGTGCGTTAGTACTTTAGTTAAGCGCTTATAGGCTTGCTGTTCTTTTAACTGCAATTGATCATGAATCGATTGTATGCTGACAACACGGCGAACTTTACCCTGAATTTCGGCGATACTTAGTTGAATTGACAATGTATCGTGTTGTTCACCTGTTTGCCAGTGTAGGGTGCTACGTACGTTTTGGTCGGCTTGTAAAAGTAGCTCACCCACCGCGCCTAATTCAGTTAAGTGCTTAAAGCTTTTGCCTAAAAGCTTACTTACAGCAGGGTTTGACTCAATAACTTGGCCGCTGTCATCAGAGACTAATACAGCCAAGTCGACATGAATTAATAATGCTTGTAAAAACTGTGCTTGTTGCTCGGCATTAAAGCGTGCGGTTTGCATTTGCTCTTTGACTTGATCGAACTGCTTACGCATTGGATGATACTGGCTAAGGCCTAAGGTACTATCGCCATTAGCGAGTGCGCGAATAACCATTTCGGCTTGTTTTTGCTGGCGAGTAAATAGTGTAAATAGATGGCCGATCAGCGCAATACTTATTAAGCCAACTGATAGCAACGTTGCCGAAAAGCCTTTATTAATAAACAGGTAGCATAATAATGCACTGCAGCTGGTTAATGCGGCTAGGTTAAAGCCGAGTAAAAAATAAGGGCGCATATTTATAAGCCATACTTTTCAAGGCGGCGATACATCGCACCGCGGGTTAAACCAAGCGCTTTAGCTGCGTGGCTCACATTACCTTGATAGTGAGTAAGGGCTGCGCGCACTGTGCGTTGTTCGAGTATATCTAAATCAAAAGTATCGTACGCATTATTATTTTCAATTGGGTTATTAGTGCTGTTGACGTTACTTGTAATATTGCCAACCACTGAACTCACATCAAGATTTTCGCCTTCGCTTAATATTACCGCACGCTCTATGGCGTGGGCGAGCTCACGTACATTACCCGGCCATGAGTAATGGCAAAGCGATGCCATATCATGCGTGGTTATGGTTAAGTTGCGTTTATATTTTTGTGCAAAATGATTGAGGTAGTAATCAGCAAGTAATGGAATGTCATCACTGCGCTCACGTAAGGCAGGTAATCTAATTTCAACGGTATTAATACGATACAGTAAGTCGTGACGAAAACGACCTTCAGCGACCGCTTGCTCAAGGTTGTCGTTAGTGGCGCAAATGAGGCGAATATCAATATCAATTGTTTTACTGCCGCCGATCGGAGTTACTTGGCGGTTTTGCAATGCGGCGAGTAACTTAGCTTGATGTTCAAGAGGTAAGTTACCTAACTCATCTAAAAATAAACTGCCGCCTTGGGCAAGTTCAAATTTACCAATTCGATCAGCTTTAGCGTCAGTAAACGCGCCTTTTTTATGGCCGAATAACTCACTTTCAAACAGGTTTTGCGCCACTGCGCCCATATCTAAGCTCAAAAAGGTGTGTTCGCTACGCATACTTGCTTGATGAATTGCGTGAGCGGTGAGTTCTTTACCTGTGCCACTTTCGCCGGTGATCAATATATTTGCGTCGGTTTTTGCGGCTTTTTCAATGGTATTAAATACCAGCTGCATTGCTGTGCTTTGTCCTAAAAATTCAAACGAAGGCGTATTTAGTGCTTGGTTTAGGCCGTGCTTTTGACGAGTGAGCTTACCGACTTGTTGTTTGTCTTTAGCGTGTGAGAACGCAGCGGCGACTGCACCGAGTAGTTGCTCGTTTTGCCATGGTTTAGCAATAAAATCAGAGGCACCCGCTTTAATGGCATCAACAGCAAGTTGAATATCACTGTAGGCGGTCATCAGTAACACCACGATGTTGGCGTCTTGTTCGATGATTTTTTTTAGCCAATAAAAGCCTTCCTTGCCGCTAATGGAATCTTGGCTAAAGTTCATATCTAATAAAATAACGTCAATGGGCTGATCGCTATTGCGCTGTTCGTTAATAATGCCAGCAATATCAAATGGGTTATCAGTAGTTTTAACGCGTTGATAGTGTTGCTTTAATAATAAACGCGCCGCAATGAGAATATCGGGGTTATCGTCAACAATTAAAATCGAACCTGAATGTTTCATAATTATTATTTTTTATAAGGTTTTATTTAGCCTAAAACAAAAACGGTACAGTGTCCATAAATGGACGCTTAATAAGTTACTAAGTGTTCTATAAACGGACACTATAATTAGTTTATAGACTCGATGTAAATTTAAGTGGTTGATTGTATTGGTTAATTAAAGTTGGCATACGCTTTGTAATAGCAATAGGTAATTAGTTATTAAACCTGTATCAAGGTAGCCGACATGGACAAAAAAATAGAACGCTCATTTACGCAAAAATATTTAAAAAAATTTACTTTTGCAGCACTTACTTTAGGTGTTGCAGCGGCTGCATACGGTTTTACGCAAAGCAGTGATACAGGCCGTAGCCAAAATATCGAGCGCAGCAGTTTAACGGTTAGCACGGTTAAACAAGGTGCCTTTAAAGATGCCTTAAGCTTACGCGGTCAAGTCTTACCAAAAACCAGTATTTACCTTGATACTATCGCTGGCGGTCAAGTTGAAGAGCGTTTGATAGAGCAAGGAGAGTTTGTAGAAAAAGGCCAGCCACTGGTGCGCTTAAGCAATACTAACTTACAGCTGGATGTTATGAGCCGTGAGGCACAAGTAACAGAGCAGCTTAACTTTTTACGTAATACACAAATGACGATGGAAACCAGCCGCTTAAATTTACGCCGTGACCTATTAGAAATCGAATTAAAAATCACTCATTTAACACGCCGCTTAAAACAAACTAAGCCCTTGGTTAAAAGCGGGGTGTTGGCGCAAGACCAACTAGCTGAGCTTGAAGAAGATTTAAATTATTACCAAGCCCGTAAAGAGCTCACCCTAGAGCGCCAAAAACAAGAAAACTCAATACGAGAGGTGCAAGTGGCTCAGCTTTCAGATAGCGCTAAAATGCTAGAGAAAAACCTCCAGTTTGCCCGTCGAAACCTCGACAACTTATTGGTGAAAGCGCCCGTGTCAGGCTATTTAAGCGAGCTTGATGTAGAAATTGGTGAGTCAAAAAGTAGCGGTGCACGACTCGGTCAAATTGATATTCCTAACGAATATAAATTAGTGGTGCGTCTTGATGAGTTTTATTTAAATCAAGTTCAGCGCGATATGACAGTGATGATTGAGCTTGATGATGGCGAGATTACCGCCAAAGTGAGCAAAATTGATAGCCGCGTACAGCAGTCACAATTTCAAATCGAGGTTGATTTACCCAGTGCGACAAAAAGTATTAAACGTGGGCAGAGCATTGATATTGAGTTAATGCTAGGGGGTGACAATAACAATGCCTTACTGCTTAAACGCGGGGCTTTTTTTACTAACTCGGGCGGTAACTGGGTTTATGTAATCGAACAAGGCGGTGATAAAGCAGTGCGCCGTGATATCCGCCTAGGCAAAAAGAATCAACACTATTTTGAAGTGCTTGAAGGGCTCAATGCTGGGGATCAAGTGATTACCTCAAGCTACAGCAACTTTGACAAAGCACAGCAATTACAATTTTAAGGATAATAACAATGATCAAACTAACTAATTTAAGCCGCGTATTTCGTACTCAAGATGTTGAAACAACAGCGCTAAGCAATATCAACTTAACTGTAAACGAAGGCGATTTTTTAGCGATAATGGGGCCATCTGGCTGTGGTAAGTCAACGCTGCTTTCTATTTTGGGTATGCTTGATTCACCGACCTCAGGCAACTTTGATTTTGCGGGAACTGACATTGCAGGCTATAGCGAAAAGCAACTAGCAGAGCTGCGTAAAGAATCAATTGGCTTTGTATTTCAAAGCTTTAACCTGATTGATGAGCTAACAGTTTATGAAAACGTAGAGTTGCCATTGCAGTATCAAAAAATATCAAAAAGTGAGCGTAAGCAACGCGTAGAAACCATTTTAAAGCGCGTGGGTATTGATCACCGCGGCGAGCATCTACCACAGCAACTGTCGGGTGGTCAGCAGCAGCGGGTAGCCGTTGCGCGTGCATTAGTGATTAATCCCAAGCTAATTTTAGCCGATGAGCCAACCGGTAACCTCGATTCTAAAAACGGTGATGAAGTGATGGCGATGCTACGCGAATTAAACCGCGAGGGCACCACGGTTATTATGGTGACTCACTCAGAAAAAGAGGGTGCCTATGCTGATCGCTTAGTGCGCCTATTGGATGGCCAAGTGATGCTTGATAAAGCAAATATTGCGCAGCAAGCCGTTGTTGAGGTTGCTTAATATGTTTATTAATTATTTAGTCACTGCTTTAAGATCATTTAAGCAACAAAAACAGCATTTTATCCTAAACCTTTTAGGGCTAAGTATCGGCTTAGCTGCGGCAATTTTAGTGGCACTGTTTGCACAAAACGAGTTGTCATACGATAGTCAGCAACCTCACGCTGAACGTGTTTACCGTGTAGGCCAAGATTACTCAAAGTTAGGGTTATCAGTTATTCCTATTTTTAATTATTCTCAAGCGGCAAAAGCCACTGAATATAGCCAAGTAGAAGAAGTGTTTGGTTTGACGATGGTATCGCTGACTCGAGAAGCTATGGTTGACGTGCAGTACCGGGATCAGGGTTTTAAACTTAATGACTTGTATGGGGCAACGCCAAATATTGAGAACTTTATCAATATAAACACATTGGCAGGGGATTTAAAAAATGCAATGAGTACACCTGAGAGCTTGGCTCTAAGTGAATCTGAAGCACTGCGAATTTTCGGTACAATAAATGTTATTGGTAACACGCTACAGCACGAACAAGGGCAATATACTGTACGGGCGGTGTTTGCAGATTTACCAAGCAATACTCACTTTGCATTTAAAAACCTCGTATATGTAAAACATGATCCAAATAACCTGATGGTTAATAGCAGTTATGTTTATATGCGCTTGGCGCCGCAAGCAGATCCAAAAGCACTCGCTGATACACTGTCTAAACAGTACTTCAATGGGCAAATGGCGGGTCAAGTTGCCATTGAGTTACACCCATTACTAGACTTACATTTAACAGCAAAATCGCCATTTGAAATGAAAGCAGGCGGCGCAAAGCAAGTTGTAACGATTTGTGCAGGGTTGAGCGTGTTACTTATTTTGATTGCTGGCTTTAACTTTATCAATATGACGGTGGCACAGTCTGCAAAGCGCGCCAAAGAAGTAGGGGTGCGCAAAGCACTTGGCGCAAGTAAGCTGCAGTTAGTAACACAGTTTTTAGCTGAGTCTACTTTGGTTGCTCTATTGTCGATGATTATTGCCTGTGTGTTAGTGGAGCTGTTATTGCCAAGTTTTAACCAGCTGGTCGATCGTGAACTGATAGTGAGTTATTTTTCAGCCTTTGGTTTGGGCATTATGGCTGTTGTTATTGCTGTAGGCATACTTGCAGGTTTGTACCCGGCATTGTTTATCTCATCATTTAGCGCAAAACGAGTGTTAAGTGGCGATTTACAACGCGGTAATACGGCCATTTGGGTACGTAAATGTTTATTGACCTTGCAAGCTTCATTAGCAATCGGTTTGATCATTGCATCGGTTACGTTGTTAAAACAATTATCTCACTTACAAAGTCTTCCTTTAGGCTATCAAACGCAGCAACGCTTAGTGGTTTCAGAGTTGCCGGTGCAATCGGTATTTACGCAGCAGCCTAGCGCACTAATTAATCGCTTGACGGCTATAGATGGTGTAGAGCAAGCAACGATTATTGATACTCGTTTAACCGTTTCAATTAATAATACATTACAGCCTACTTGGCCCAATGGTGAATTTTCAGGTGGAATAACCCCTGTGATAGGTTCTGGTTTTGATGTTGTAAAAGGGCTAGGCCTTACGCTTATTGCTGGTAGAGACTTTAGCCGTGAGTTTTCCTCAGACTGGGCGACGCGAGCAAACGGGGTTACAACAGTAGGTACAATTATTACAGAAACCGTTGCCAAGCAGGCTGGTTATAGCAATGTGGCTGATATTGTTGGACAAAAAATTAAAGACACAGGGCGTAATGTGGATATGCAAGTTGTTGGTGTTGTAAAAGATGTAAAGGTTGGTAATGCACAAGATGCGAATTCTAACATTATGTTTTTATGTGGTTATAACTATTTAACACCAGTATCTGAAGTAATTTTAACCGTGAACGTGCAAAACCTCCCTGCTATAAAACAAGCAGTGATCACAGCTTTAGCTGAAGTGTCTAATATTTATGAGCCAAAAATAAACCTACTAGCTGAAAACTATAAAGCGGTATTAAAAGGTGATGAGCGTGTTTCTCTTGTCGTACTTATATTTACTGGCCTTGCAGTGTTCTTAACTTGCTTAGGTACTTTTGGTTTAGCTTCATTTGCCACGATTCGTCGCCAAAAAGAAGTCGCTGTACGCAAAGTGCTTGGCGCATCACGCATCAGTATTATGAATCTACTGGCAAAAGAGTTTTTAATTTTAGTGCTTGGCAGTGTAGCAATCGCATACCCGCTAACTTATTGGCTGGTGGGTGACTGGCTCGCAAACTTTAATGAGCGGGTTGATCAAGCGTTATGGGTGTATGGCGTGGCTGCATTGGTTGTGGCAGTAATAACTTGGCTTACGGTAGCAACTATTGCTTTCAAAGCCGCGAGCGCACGGCCATCGCTTACTTTACGCTATGAATAATAAAAAAGTGATGTTTTAGACAAAAATGTTAACGCTGCCAAAGTATCGAGTTAAATTTTGGCAGCGCAAAGCTAGTTGAAAAGGATGACCACTTTGGAACAATTAATTATTTCAATAAGAACAAAAGCGACTCGATTATTTTGGCTCCATTTTATTAGTTATAGCGCTGGGTTAGCAGCTGTTATCTTGTTGGCTCTATTTGTAAAACATGAGCTTTCTTATGATAGTAACCAACCGGATAAACAGCGGGTATATAGGGCACATGTAGATTATAAAAGCTTTGGCTTTGACACGCTTATGCCGATGCGCGATTTAGCTGTGGCACTAGCACTTAAAAATGATAGCGACATTGAAGAAATATTTAGTTTAATACCTGCCGAGTTTATGGGATATGTTGATCACCATTTTAATTTAGACGCACATAATGGCGAAACCAATGTTAAGTTAAAAGATGTCTATTTTGCGTCAAATAATTTAGATCGATTTATTAACCTAGACATTATTTTTGGCAATTTAGATCTGGTTTTGAACACGCCTAATCAACTTGCTATCAGTGAATCAGAAGCGATCAGACTATTTGCTAACGCCAATGTAATTGGAAGACGGTTAACGACAAAAAATCAAGCCTATATAATTGGCGCGGTATTTAAGGACTTACCAACGCATACTCATTTTCAGTTCAGTGTGCTAACAGCTTTCCCTAACACAATTGAAAAGCAACCCCATGGTTACGTTTATATAAAAACAGCTGTAAATACAGATATTGCTGAACTTGAAACTAAGTTATTTAAAGAATATTTAAAAACAAAGTCAGAAGAGCACAAAACGGTACAATATAAATTGATTAATATCACTGATATTTATTTAAAAGGTCGCTCAACTTATGAAATGAAAGCGCCTGGGTCGATCCTCGCAGTTACCATTGCGTGCGGGCTGATTTTCATTCTTTTTTGCAAATAACCTGTAATTTTATCAACTTTAATTTAGTCAGTGTTGGTAGAGCTGCAAAACAAATTGCGATTAAAAGGCAATAGGGGCAAGCCGAGGTCAACTTTTTCGTTTATTTATCTATGAATCTATTTTGATGACAGGTTGTGCGGTGGTGTTGTCTTTGGCATTTGTTGAGCTGACTTATGGTTACTTTAATCAGTTAGTCGAGACACATATATTGTTCGTACTCAGCAAGAGTATGGTGCTGATGGCTGTTTTAGTTACCTTAGTAATAGGATTACTCAATGGTGTATATGCAGGGGTAGTTGTTGCGAATGTTGATGTGAAATTATTAGTAAGAACACATTATCAGTACCATTTAAGTTTGCTAGTGAAGGGAGTACTGAGTTTTCAAGCAGGCTTGGCGATATTGATCTTTATCGTCTTTATAATTGCCCAGTTACAGCTGGAGTTTGTTGCTAACATGGATGTGGGTTATCAAACTAAAAATAGACTCATAGTTAAAAGTGTACCAGCCACACAACTATTTGAAAAAGATAAAACACAACTAATATCAGCAATTGCTGATTTACCAGGCGTTGATTCAGTTACTGCAACCGACATTAATATTACAGAGCAAGTACGAGGAGGAGTTCAATTAACTTGGCCAAATGGTCAGGTAATTGAAGGTGTCGCGCCTTCCGTTGTAACTAGCTTTAATGTTGTTGAAGCATTAGGCCTTCACTTGTTAGCAGGCAGAGGCTTTAGTGAAGAATTTCAAAGTGATTGGTATCAAAAAATGCCTGATGGCTCTGAGCAAGTGGCGTTAATTGTTACTGAGTCGATGGTTCATTTAGCGGGTTACAAATCATTGCAGGACGTGATCGGCATGACGCTTACCAATGCTGATTCAAATTTAAATGCGACTATTGTCGGCGTTGTCGCAGATGTTAAGGTAGGTTCAGCTAAGCAGGAAATGATACCCCTTTCTTTTAATCTTGCACGTAGTTACATTCCGAATGGCAATATAGTCATTAAAGTAACTGACGCAGCTTCACATACAGATTTAAAAACGCAAATTGCGGATGTATTAAAATTGCGCTTTTCAATCCTTGATATAGAAGTAAGCGCGCTTGCAGATGATTATGCAAAAAATTACAAAAATGAGCGTCGCATAATTACGTTATCACAATGGTTATTAATTTTGAGTACGGTGCTAACCCTTATAAGCCTTGCGGTATTAGTTTCTCAAACGGTACTCTCGCAACAAAAAGATTTGGCCATTAAAAAGGTGTTGGGCGCACCCATCATGCAATTAGTAACAGGGTTGAGTTTGTCTTATTTAAAACTTGTGTCACTGAGCTTAGTAGTAAGTATACCTCTAGCTTATTGGTTAACAGATAATTGGCTAAATAGTTTTAATGACCGCATAGGGCAACCTATTTGGGTTTATGCTGTGGCTACATTAGTTGTGGCAGTAATAACTTGGCTTACGGTAGCAACTATTGCTTTCAAAGCCGCGAGCGCACGGCCATCGCTTACTTTACGCTATGAATAGATAAGTCGTTATATAAAATTAGTTACAACCTTTTAACTAAGGCCTTTCGTTTACCGAGAGGCCTTTTATATTCTTGTCGCCATAAAGCACGACCTACCTGTAGGACGTGCTTGAGCGCGAAAAGGTGAATTTGGCTGCATATGCTGTGTCGCCATAAATGACGACCTACCGTAGGACGTGCTTTAGCGCGTAAAGGTGAATTTGGCTGTTTATGCTGTGTCGCCAAAAATGACGACCTACCTGTAGGGCGTGCTTTAGCGCGTAAAGGTGAATTTGGCTGTATATGCTGTGTCGCCATAAATGACGACCTACCTGTAGGGCTGCTTTAGCGCGTAAACGTAACTTTGCTGTATATGTTGTGTCGCCATAAATGACGACCTACCGTAGGACGTGCTTTAGCGCGTAAAGGTGAATTTGGCTGTTTATGCTGTGTCGCCATAAGTGACGACCTACCGTAGGGCGTGCTTTAGCGCGTAAAGGTGGATTTGGCTATTTATGCTGTGTCGCCATAAATGACGACCTACCTGTAGGACGTGCTTTAGCGCGTAAAGGTGAATTTGGCTGTTTATGCTGTGTCTCTATAAATGACGACCTTCCTGTAGGACGTGCTTTAGCGCGTAAAGGTGAATGTAGTTGTTTATGTTGTGTCGCCATGAATGACGACCTTCCGTAGGACGTGCTTTAGCGCGTGAATAGGCTATATTTTACTTCTGCTTTAGGAAAAAGGAATTTATCAAATGAGCTGGAGTAACTTAAAGAAAGGGCGTGTATCAATTCAATCAGGTGAGTACTTTATTACTTTTACGAGCTATCGCAGAGAAAGGATATTTAGTAGCTCTGATCTTGCCAATACTTTTTGTAGATGTATTGCTAGTAATGAGCTCAAGTATCAATGCCGTTGGTTAACTTGGGTTTTAATGCCTGATCATTTCCATGGTTTATTGCAATTAACATCGAGTGAATTAGGAGTAACAGTGGGTCATTTAAAAGGTGCATCTGCTCGGGAAGTTAATAAAGTGCGCAATAAAAATCAGCCTGTTTGGCAAAGAGCGTATTATGATCATGCGCTGCGAGAAGAAGAAAATAGGATTGCAATAGCGAGGTACATTGCTGCAAACCCTTTGAGGCAGAAATTGGTCACTAAAATTGGTGATTATCCGTATTGGAATTCAGTATATTTGTAAACTTAATATCGCAGTGAGTTGTCGCCATAAATGACGACCTACCTGTAGGGCGTGCTTTAGTGCGTAAAGGTGAATTTGGCTGTTTATGCTGTGTCGCCATAAATGACGACCTTCCTGTAGGGCGTGCTTTAGCGCGTAAACGTAACTTTGCTGTATATGTTGTGTCGCCATGAATGACGACCTTCCTGTAGGGCGTGCTTTAGCGCGTAAAGCTGAATTTGGCTGTATATGTTGTGTCGTCATAAATGACGACCTTCCTGTAGGACGTGCTTTAGCGCGTAAAGGTGAATGTAGTTGTTTATGTTGTGTCGCCATAAATGACGACCTACCTGTAGGGCGTGCTTTAGCGCGTAAACGTGAATTTGGCTGTTTATATTCTTGTCGCTATAAATGGACTGCCTACGATCAATGTTTTTAAATATCTCTAATTTTTACTGCGGGATTACCTGCAACTACTGTATTTTCGGCAATATTTTTGGTGACGACAGACCCTGCGCCTACTACAGCGTTATCGCCGATGGTGATGCCCGCCAAGACTATAACCCCTGCGCCAATCCACACGTTATTGCCTATCGTTATTGGCGCTGCAAAGTTTTCTTTTTGTAGCCTTTGTTTAGGCTCAACTGCATGAGACACCGCTAATAGCTGAACATTTGGGCCAATTAAACAATCACTGCCAATGGTAATGACTCCTTCAATTATTGGTGCATCTAACATAGTGCAATTAATGTTTATAAAAGTACGATCACCAATTTGCATTTGCGAGCCATAATCACAATGAAACCCAGCTTCAATAATTACACCCTCCCCGCACTGCGCAAACAGCCCTTTAATACGCTTTAAATTACCTTTACTTGGGCTTTTGTTAAATAAGCGGCAGATTTCATGAGCGGCTTTGCGCTCTTCAAACAGTGGTTTTGCTAGGCTATTGAATTGAGTTAGATGAGTCATCGTTTTAGGGAGTTAATGAGTATGCATTGATGATAAAGCAAAATTGGCTGCTAACCAAACGGGGCTACCTGTTGTTGTTGACAGTGAGTGATTCAACATCACCCGACTTTACGAAAAATAGATTAAAGTCGGGTGCCTATTTATAGCTTTATTTATGGATATAAAGCGCTTGAGTCTTATTTTCACTCATTTCGTAACGCCTTTATTGGATCTTGCTGTAACGTTTGGTTGATCGGAAAAAAGCTGGCAAGTACTGATATAGCTAATAATCCTAACCAAATGGCCATTGTTAACCACCAGTTTATAGGCAGGTCAACCCCAGGTAATGACATACAATAGCCTATAATTAAAAATGCCAACGAAAAAGCTAATACTAAGCTCATTGTTATAGGTTGCATAAGCTCTAATAAGCTTTCTTTTAGGAGCCTATAATTGTCAGCCCCCATAGAAAGTTTTACGCCTAAGCTATATCTGCGAACTTTAACTAAATAGCTAACAATACCGTTTATGCCAATACACACCATCAGCAGCGATGTTGATGCCAACACAATAGCCAGCCATGCTGCATTTAAGTGACGTTGCCTTTTATCATCAAACAAACTTGTTAAAGAGGCGATGTTATTAATGTCTAATCGTTGGTCTACTTCTAATACCGCTTGTTGAATATGGGCAATTGCATTACTTTCATCTGAAACAGTAATTAAATACGTAAATTGTTGCCAGCCAGGATAATCTTTAGGTGTAAACACTTCAAAGTCTTCACTTTCAGGGCTACCCGGTACATAGGTGTTGCTGACAATGCCTATGATTGAGTAGTATTTTTTATTGTCAAAACTCACTTTGCTATTGAGTACATCATTACTGTTTTTATTAAGTAAGTCCGCAAGGCGTTGGTTAATAATTATCGGTGGGTTTTCGAGTTGTTCATCCCCCTTGGCAAAGCCTTTACCCGTTATCGTGAAGTTAAGTTCAGTGAAATAATTGGCAGTTACCAAGCTATTCCGTGCTTGGGCAATATACTGTCCGGCTTCGTTATATATTTGATTGACGTTAACCGTTTTTGGTAGCCTCATTTCGGACGAAACAGCTAAGCTGCTCACATTATTAAGCGCCAGCAACCTCTGACTAATTGCTTTGTGTAAATTAATGCGTTCGCTGGATTTATCAATATTGCTGTAATTAACGGTTAGTGAGTACTTGCCTTGAGTGTTAATGCCGTTATCTCTAAGTGCTTCTGATAGTGTAACGAGCACGACGTGACTGGCGGTGGTTAATACTAAAAACGAAAACAAAATTTGCAAACCAACAAGTAAGTGGCTGGTGGCAGAACTCATTTGTTTACCGGTGCCTTTACCGCTGCTTTGTAGGCTGTTCATTAGGTTTTTTTCTTTAACAACACTGAGCTCTATGAAGGAGTAAAGTGAGGCAATGCTGATAATTAGAAATGCTGAAAACAGCAATGTATTAATGCTTAAAGACAGAGTATCTAAGCGTTGAATGGCATCGGCTGCTAGGTTTTGAATAACCATAAAACCGATTTGAGTAAAAGTTAAAGCCAATAACACCGCAATACTAATGAGTAAAACATTATGTTTGAGTGTTTCAATAATGAGCTGTTTTTTACTGGCACCAAAAGCAAAGCTGATTGCAAGCGGTTTGATACGTGTAATAGCTTTTGCAAGCTGCATACTAGAAAGGTTGATAAGTGCAATGAGCATTAATAAACACACACCTAAGAGCAGCATGAGTACAATTTTACCGCTGTCGCCCCTAAGTGCATCATTAAATGCAGTAACACGTGCATCCACAGTAAAGTCTTTTAAAATATTAGGCGCGTGCAACTGCGCCCCTTTGAGCGATAAATTACTTAGTTGTTTACTAATTTCTTGCTCTGAGGTTGCGGGTTTTAATCTAACAACGTTTTTGTATGCGCCCATAAAACCGTTAGATGTTTTAGGGTTGAAGGCTTCGTCAGCATCAATTGGTAACCAAATTGCGTTATTTATCTTGCTGTAATCAGGTAGTACAAGGTTATCGGGAGCGACGCCAATAACCGTGAAGCGACGTTGATTAAGTTGTATTTTTTTACCAACAATATTAGGGTCACTTTTATAGTGGGTTTGCCAAGCGCGGTAGCCTAATACGACCGACATTTGCTGAGTGCCGAGCGCTTCTGATTTGTTAAATAACCGACCAAGTTTTGGTTTTACGCCGAGTAAATCAAATAAATTATATGAAGCGAGAATGACATCTATTGCGGGTCTACTGGGTTTATCTAGTAGCTTATAATCAGTCCACTTATGATAAGTAGCGACATCAGTAAAAACAGTGTTTTCGTGCTGAATGTAGCTCATTACTTTTGAGTTACTCGCAGGCCCTGAGTAACCTTTAGAGTTAATGGTGCCTTCAAGTAAATATAAGTTATCGCTTTGTTGATAAGGCAACGGTGAGAAAAACACTAGATCAACCAAGCTAAATGAACTAAGCACCATAGAGAGCGTTAATGCCAGTGTAAATACAGTAGTAAAATAATATTGTTTGGCACGTTTAAAGGTATTGTAGGCAGTTTTTAACATGACTGAGCAACCTGTTCTACATTTGCAGTAACCACAGTGCCATCTTTTAGCTGAATACTCCGCGTAGCCATGTCGGCATAACGCGGATCATGGGTAACCAATACAATCGTTGTACCTTGCTGATTAAGGTCTTTTATTAACGCCATGATTGCATCGCCATTTTTTGAGTCCAAGTTACCTGTCGGCTCATCGACCAGCATGATGCCAGAATCACCAGCTAGTGCGCGTGCAATTGATACGCGTTGTTGCTGACCACCAGAAATTTGATTTGGGTGTAAATCAGCTTTATCAGCCAGACCCACCTTTTCAAGACAATCTAACGCTCTTGCATGACGTGATGATAGCGAGTCACCACGATATTTTAGTGGCAGCGCAACATTTTCAAGTACGGTCATTTCGTCAATTAAGTTAAACGATTGAAACACAAAACCAATGCGATTACCGCGTACTTTCGCACGTTGGTTTGAGTCCATATCAGAGACCAGCAAACCGTCAATGTAATATTCACCGCTTTGAGGAGTGTCAAGCAGGCCCATAATGTTAAGCAGTGTTGATTTACCACAACCCGAAGGCCCAGAAATAGAGATAAACTCGCCGTCATATACGGTAAAGCTAATTCCTTTTAAAATTTGACTTACTTGCTCACCGTTCGCAAAAGACTTACTTAAGTTATTAACTCTTAAAATTTCAGTATTCATGTTTTTCCTTAACCAGCAATTTTTATTGTTGTTGTTTCTGCGGGGATATCTAATGTAGAAATAATAACCTGTTCGCCAGGCTCTAGCCCTGACAACACTTGGATCAGTTGGCCAGATGCTTTGCCGTATTGCACGTCAACTTTAACTGCTTTGTTATCCAGTGTGAGTTTAAACAATGAGCCATAGCTGCCTTCGCTTGCACCGGTTGGTTGCTTAATATAATTCACATTTTTTTGTACATTGGCAAAAATAGTCGCATCTACTTGTTGCATGGGCTTCATGGTGTCTGATTCTGAAGCTTCAAGTTCAATATCAATTTGCACAGCACCGTCGCTGATCACAGGATCTACACGCACCACTTGACCGCGTACTTGATCATTCAACGTACTAATTTGGGCCGTCATACCTATTTGAATTAAATGAGCTTGAATTTGCGGCACTTTTATTTCACCAACCAAAGGAGAAAGGCTACCTATTAGCGCCAGTTCAGAACCCGCAGTGACGCTTTGCCCTAAACTTAAAGGTAAGCGCTGAATAACACCACTCATCCCCGCTTTAACAGAAAGTTGCTCTACCATTAATTTTGCGACATCAAATTCGTCCTGCGCCTGGGCTATTAAGTCATCTTGAATCGATAGGGCTTCTTTTTGCATCAGTGTTAACTTATCAAGTTTTGATTCCTCAAGCTCAATACGCTTTATTAACTGTTTGGCTTCCAGCTCATTTTTCTTGGCGCTGATCCCGGAAACAATGCCTGATTTAGCCAATGTGCGCTCTGCTTCAACTTGCAGCATGGCTATTTCAGATTGTGCTTTTAGCTCAGATACGCTTGATTCGTTATTTAGCATCTCACGCTGTTGTAGTAATACGGTTTGCCGCTTTTGGGTTTTGGCATTTTTAAGTTTTGCTAATGCCAAGCGCAGCTTACTTTCTAGTTCGGGGTTATTTAAAGTGAGGATCACCGTGTCATGGTTAACCACAGCACCTGCTTTGAGTTTTATTTCGTCAACCACAGCATTGCTAGTTGCAGTGAGTAGTCGTTTATTGATTGATTGCAATGACCCGTAGCCATCAACTTTAATTGAAAAATCACCACGCTCAACCTTTGCAATAGTGACAGAGTCTTTTGATATAACTTCGGCATTATCTGCAAAGCCTAATTGCCAGCCAGAGATAAGCATAACGGCAGATAAACCTATCAACCCTTGATAGATTAGTTTAGATGTAAGTTTCATAGTTATTCCTTTTTCAACGAAAATACTCCAACAAATTAATTAGGCAATAATACATAAATAATTTTACTGTAACTAAGTTGTAACTATGTTTTAAATCAATAGGTTAAATGGTTGTAGTAATGAAAAATTGCATAGGTTATGATTGGGCTAAGTAAAAACAATGGGTCGTTAAAAGCTGCAATGGACGTATGTTGATTCAATTAGGTGAGTATTATTTAGACACAGACGAAATGTCTCTTCGAGTTAATGAGCAATCTGTTGTGCTAGAACCAAAAGTTTTTGCTGTATTGATGTATTTTATTGAGCATCATGAGCGTTATATATCAATAGATGAATTGCATGAAAATTTATGGAAAGACCGCTGTGTATCAGATGCTGCGGTAAGACGGATTATAAGCAAAATTCGCATAGTGTTGAATGATGACCATAAAAACCCTAAATACCTTCAATCTCTCTCTAAGCGCGGGTATAAATTAATTTGTCCTGTCTCTAAATTTTCTACATTGTCAGTCTCAGAAGGCAGTAAAAAACTGAGCTCCACAGAAAGTAACAACACAAAAAAAACGAAAACTTTTCTGCTTTTTGCAATTATAGCTTTATTGATTTCGTCAGCCTATTTTATATATGAAAATATTGATGACGAATCACATGTCGTTACAAAAGTTATAGACTCGATTATCTCTGATAAAAAAGCGCTGGTAGTTTCAAATGATGGTCGGTTTATCGCATTTACAAGTAAATTAAGACGTGGAAATGACTATCAAATTTATTTAAAAGATCAAGATAGTCAAACAGTAAAAGTGCTAGTTGATGATACAAGGTTACCTGGGGGCTTAGCTTTCTCACGTGATGGAAATTACTTATTCTTCTCTGATAATGTCGGTGATGCAGCATCATTAAAGCGGGTAGCTCTTAAAAGTAAAGAATATGAAATAGATGTTTTAGTGACACATTTTTATTTTATCTCTGATGTTTTTATCGATAAAAATGAAAGTAAGGTTATTTATTTTTCAGCTCAAAAAAGTAGAGAAAGCGCAATGCTTATCTATAAATTCAATACTGACGCTGGTTTGGTAGAAGAAGTGACCTCTGTCTCTCAAAAAGGAGAACATGATAGCCGAGCTGATATTTCACCAGATTCAGGTAAGTTGGTTGTACTTCGAGTTTATATGGATAGTAAGCGTAATTTTATTCGAGTTTTAGATTTAAAGGCGGGCAGTGTACTTTTTCAGTATGATCAAAATGAGGTTATTTATGATGTTCATTGGCTTGATGATGAACACATTGTTTTATTAGATGATAAAAAGCTAGCTAAAATAAATGTTAAAACTGGGCGTTTAGATGAAATCTCCACTACAGGCCAAGGTATTATCTCACTTGATGTGGTGATCCCAAACATGCTATTTGCTATTAGAGATACCTATGGAATCAGTACAATTACTGAGAAAAAATTGCCGTTAAGTAATTTTAAAGATATCGAATTGTTTCGCAGTGAGCAATCAGGGCAACGTCGTATTGTAGATTATCAACCATTGGGAGATAAGGTTTGGGCGATCGAGAAACTAAAAGGTATAAGCGATTTAGCTTCTTATAAAAAACAAAAGCCAAAGGAAAAGGTGGTGTTTTTAAGTACGAAAAAGTCGCTTGAGCTGATAGCACCCTCTCTGTCAGGGCAATATGTATTAATTAAACTCCAAGGTCGTATCGCCATACTCAGTACGCTTAATAATAATCTGACCTATATATCTAAAACGGATGAATTAATTGGCGATATTGCTTTCTCAGAAGATGAAAAATCTATTTTTTACACCAGAAAAAGTAATGGTGAATGGTTGGTTTTTGAATACTCTATTAAGGAAGAAACAGAATCCATTCTTTTTGAGGGATATCGTTTCGTCCGACAATTTAAAGGCGGTTATATCTTAGGTGATAATACAGGCAAGTTGTCTCGTTTTAATGTTAATTTAAAAACAATAAAACCACTGCAGATAACTGTTTCAAAAGAAAAAAACACTAACTGGGATGTTGTAAACGGTAAAATTTTCTGGAGCAGCCACAACTTAATAAATACAACATTCAATGAAATCGATATAGATGATGTTGATGGCTCTAGCCTAAGCTCTAAAACGTTTGACTTTAGTGTGATCAGACCAAATTTTTATGTGGACAAAATAAATAATACGGTTGTAGTTGAACGTTTAGGTAGTAGGACTAGTGAAATAATTACAATTGAAATTCAGTGAGTGATTGTAATGCAATAGTTTTAAATGCGTTTTAAATCCACTGTTTTGGGGTTAATTAAAAGCGCATTTTGCGCTTTTTTTGATCTACGGCTTGCCATTTTATTAGTTTCGTTTAAAATCTTGTAACTTTCGAAACGAAACTTAATAAATTACTTTATGACAAAACGAAACACTCAGCAACGTCGCCATACAATACTTAGCCAAGTAAATGAGCTAGGAGAAGTTGCTGTTGAAGCATTGGCTGAACAATTTCAAACCTCTGAAGTAACCATTCGTAAAGACCTAACAGCGCTTGAAAAAAGTGGACTATTATTACGCCGCTACGGTGGTGCAATTGCACTACCTCAAGAGATAGTTGCAAATAGCGATGAGAAAAGCGATTCACTTCGCAAAATGGCAATTGCACAAGCGGCTAGTAACCTTATAAAAGATCACAACCGCATTATTATAGATAGCGGCCGTACAACAGCAGCGATGATCCCTGAGCTTGCTAAAAAACGTGGTTTAGTGGTGATGACCAATGCAATAAACGTAGCTAACCGTTTGCTTTCTTTAGAAAATGAACCAACACTTTTGATGACCGGTGGCACCTGGGACCCTCATTCAGAATCCTTTCAGGGGCAAGTAGCTGAAAACGTTTTGCGCTCGTATGATTTTGATCAGCTTTTTATTGGTGCCGATGGCATCGATGTTGAAAGAGGCACTACCACCTTTAACGAGTTAGTAGGGCTTAGCCAAGTAATGGCTGAGGCGGCTCGTGAGGTAATCGTGCTAGTTGAGTCTGAAAAAATAGGTCGTCGAATTCCTAATTTAGAACTGCCTTGGCAACGCGTTACAACTTTAATTACCGATAGCAACTTGGCGCTTGATACTCGCCAAGCAATTGAAGCATGTGGCGTGCAGTTGATCTGCGCCGAAGTAAATTGACCTGAAAAGGTAATAATTTCAGCTCATAATAGGCCGACAACACCAATTATGGGCATTTAATATTTAACAACACATACAACCCAAGGTGAATACATTGGGTAACGTGCAAAAATGGAGAATACTATGTGTGGAATCGTTGGGGCAGTTGCAGAACGCCCAGTAAATAAAATTTTAGTTGAAGGTTTAAAACGTCTAGAGTACCGCGGGTACGACTCAGCTGGCGTGGCACTTTTAAACGGCAATACGCTAAATACCGTAAAAGCGGTTGGTAAAGTAGTAAACCTTGAAAACGCACTTAATGAAGCGGGCGTTAAAGGCACTACCGGCATCGCGCATACACGTTGGGCTACTCACGGCAGCGTGACTGAAGCAAATGCGCATCCGCACATTTCAAATAGCGAAATTGCCTTAGTACATAACGGTATTATTGAAAACCACGCAAGCTTGCGTGAAGCGCTTAAAGGCGACGGTTACGAGTTTTTATCAGACACCGACACAGAAGTAATGGTGCACTTAATTCATCAACTTCGCCAGCAACACACAACCTTGCTTGCAGCAGTTCAAGCCGCTGTAAAACAGTTTGATGGCGCATTTGGTACAGTGGTATTTGATAAAGCCAACGATAACGAAATTATTGTAGCGCGTTCAGGCAGCCCACTTGTAATAGGCTTAGGCCTTGGCGAAAACTTTATTGCCTCTGACCAGTTAGCATTATTACCAGTAACACGCAGCTTTATTTACCTTGAAGAAGGCGATGTAGCGCGTATTACCCGTGACACTGTGGAAATTTTTGATGTAGACGGCAACGCCGTTGAACGTGAAGTGATTGAGTCAAACATCACCCAAGATGCGTCAGGCAAAGGTGAATACCGTCACTACATGCTTAAAGAAATTTACGAACAGCCACTTGCTGTACGTAATACACTAGAAGGGCGCTTAAACGACGACCGCGTTGCCATTGATGCCTTTGGCGACAGCGCACAGCAAATTTTTAAAGACGTTAAACACGTACAAATTATTGCCTGTGGTACGTCTTATCATTCAGGTATGGTTGCCCGCTACTGGCTTGAGCAATTTGCAGGCGTAAGCTGTAATGTAGAGATTGCCTCTGAGTTCCGCTATCGTGAGTCTTTCGTGCATGAAAATAGCCTACTAGTGACAATTTCACAATCAGGTGAAACAGCCGATACGCTAGCAGCACTTCGTTTGGCTAAACAGCAAGGTTACATGGCTTCAATGACCATTTGTAACGTACCGGGCTCATCACTAGTACGCGAATCTGACCTTGCCTTTATGACTAAAGCAGGTGCTGAAATTGGCGTAGCTTCAACAAAAGCATTTACCACGCAACTAGTTGGTTTGTTAATGCTTACTGCATCTATAGCGCAAGAAAAAGGCTTAGATCAAAGCGTAATCGTTAACGCGATTAAAACCTTACCAAACAAATTAGAAGAAGCATTATTACTCGCTGATGGCATTGCTGACTTAGCTGAAGAGTTTGCCGACAAGCACCACTCACTGTTTTTAGGCCGTGGTTCACAATACCCAATTGCGATGGAAGGCGCGCTTAAACTTAAAGAGATTTCATACATTCATGCAGAAGCATACGCAGCAGGCGAGCTTAAACATGGCCCATTAGCACTAATTGACGCCGACATGCCAATTATTGTTGTAGCACCAAACAACGAATTGCTTGAAAAGCTTAAATCAAACGTAGAAGAAGTACGTGCTCGCGGCGGCATCATCTATGTATTTGCTGATAAAGATTCAGCCTTTGCATCTGACGACACGATGCGTGTGATCAACGTAAACCACGTAGATGACGTGATCGCCCCAGTGGTATATACAATTCCACTACAGTTGCTTTCGTACTACGTAGCGGTAATTAAAGGCACTGACGTAGACCAACCACGCAACCTAGCTAAATCGGTTACTGTTGAGTAAAATCAATGGGTTAATAAAACTTTATTAATTTTAAAAAAAGCGCATTGAGCGCTTTTTTTGTTCCTGAAACTCTGCTAGCTTAAGTAACTCATTATTCTCTAAGGGATTAGTTATGCGTTTACTCACCGCTCTGTACTTTGTTAGTTTTTGTATTTTTAGTTCACACAGTGCCTTTGCACAACCTGATACTAAACAACAAACCGCTGATTACTCTGTGCACACGCACACGATTAAATCGGCTGTATTAAACGAACAGCGCACCGTTGTAGTTCAGTTGCCTAAAAGCTATCAAGCTGAGCCAAATAAGGTGTATCCAGTTATTTATCGCTTAGATGGAGCGGGTAATATACCGCTTGCTAGTGCTATTATTGAGCGTTTACAAAATGATAATCGTGCGCCTGAGGTTATTATTGTCGCTATTGAAAACACTAATCGACTTAGAGATATGTATCCTACAGTGAATAAAGAGCCGCAAGGTCCGGTTGGTGAAGGGGGCGGCGCAGCAAAATTTTTAGCGTTCTTTGAACAAGATCTTATTCCTTTAGTTAATAATAATTATCGTACGCATGACTATAAAGTGATTTCTGGCGCATCTGCTGGTGGTGTATTTGCGCTGTATGCGTTGCAGGCAAATCCTGAACTGTTTCAAGCGCATATTGCTTATAGCCCTGCGGTTTGGTGGAATTATGGCGCAATGGTAAAAAGCACAAAATCGTTTATAACTAAAAACAAAGAGCTTAACAGCTACGTTTACATCAATATTGGCGAAGAAGCCGGCATAATGCGTGAAAGGTATGATGAACTACAGCAATCACTACAATCGCCTAAAGTGCGGGGGTTACGCTTTTTTAATGATGCGTTTGATGGCATCTCGCATAACCTGACTTCCGCTGCTGGGGCATTTAATGCCTATTACCACTTATTTCTACCTAAGCAAATGCCAATGAGTGCTTTAACTGACGATTTAGCCTCTATTGATGTTTATTATCAAAACTTATCTCAGCAATGGGGCGAGCAAATTTCGCCACCAGATCGTGCTGTTAGATCACTCGGTTATAACTTAACGGGAAGCAAGCAGTTTACTCGTGCAATTGAGGTGTTTAAGTACAATTTAAAAAACCACCCAAAATCAGTCGATGCGCTTTCAGCCCTATCTTATGGCTATGAAATGCAAGGTGACACTCGCCAAGCGCTTGCACAGATGGAATCTGCTTTAGCGATTGCAGATGACTCATATCCTTATGTAGATTACTTACAAGATACACGCATTCGGCTAGAAGCTCAGCTTAATAAAAACCTGTAATATAAGCAGGTACTTAATTTTTCGATATTTTATCGATAAAAAGTCCTATTATGCATCCAGTAGTTCTAAATGATTTTTTAAATTTTCAACGTTAAGTTATGAGCTAAGCTATCGCGACGATATTTACTCGGGGTCTGATTAAATAATTTTTTAAATGCGTAAATGTAAGCTGAATCAGAGGTATAGCCTAACTCTAATGCAATATCTTGAATCGAACCCTTTGAATCCAAAAGTTGTAAAGATAAAACGAGTCTTATATTTTGCCGCCACAATGAGAAAGATTGATTAAATTCTTTTGCGCAAACTCTCGATAAAGTGCGTTCTGATGCCCCTACTTTTTTAGCCCATTCTTTTAGCGTGAATGACAAATCAGGTTGTTGCTTAAGTTGTTTGAAAATTGCTAGCAGGCGTTTATCGGTTGGCAGTAATAATGGGATGTCATAACTATTAGCCATGACAGTTTGATCTCTGAGCACTAGTAATAAATGAGTAGTATTGGATTCGGATTGTTGGCTCATTTCATTTTCAAACAAGAGCAATATGAGCTGTTTAATGAATGGAGTTACAAGGCAGGATTTAGCTTCACTTGCATACTCTACCCATACATCAGGATTAAGATAAATGGCTAAAAACTCAGTATTCGTAACTGCTACAGATTTATGAGACGTGTTTGCGGGTATGTATAGCATTGCATTGTGAGGCACGATTATGCTTTTACCACCAATGCTTGATTGTAGTAAACCTTTAAATGGGAATACTATTTGATGCCATGGGTGTGAGTGAAAATCATCAACGTAACCAGCAGGCATATGAATTGTTTTTGTTATTAGCTGTTTATGAGTATAACTTTGGATTAGCTCGTTAGCTTGCATGGTGACGGTTTATCGATGTTTTGTGTCTGTTAGTATAAAACGCATAGCTCTGATTTGGTATATCATCGTGAGCCTCTGTTATTTAAAAGGTAAAAAAATGCATATTCACTTTATTATCCATGAGTATTTTGAAGCGCCAGGTGCATACGAAACTTGGGCTAGAATGCAGGGTTATACTATTAGTTATTCTAAGGTGTATGAAGGTAGCCCTCTGTTAGATGCGATTAAAGATATTGATATTTTAATTGTAATGGGTGGCCCTCAAAGTCCTAATACAACAATTGAACAATGCCCTTATTTTGATGCAAAAGGTGAGCAAGCCCTAATCTTAAAAGCGATTGCGGCTGGGAAAATTGTACTTGGCGTTTGTTTAGGGGCTCAGTTGATTGGCGAAGCATTAGGTGCTCATTATGAACATAGTCCTGAGCGTGAGATTGGTAAATTTCCAATTACTTTAACACCAGCAGGTTTAGTGCACCCCTTGTTTGAGCACTTCGATAAAGTGTTAGAAGTCGGTCATTGGCACAATGATATGCCGGGGCTGACACCTGATGCAAAGATCATCGCATATAGCGAGGGCTGCCCAAGGCAAATCGTTGCTTATAATGAGCGAGTATTTGGTTTTCAATGTCATATGGAGCTAACTAAAGAGGTTGTAGCCTTGCTAATTGAGCATGATGATCTTAGTGAAACTGCAAAATACCGCTTTGTTGAGGAGCCAGAAGTATTACTTGCTCATGACTATGATGCTATGAACCAAAAGATCTATTTATTTTTAGATAAATTAGTAAATACCTATTAGCTCAAAAGTATGTGCTGCGCTGCCTGTTTCTATCGTTTTTCTCTAACCTGAAGTCAGATAGAGTTACTTTAGCCGTCGTGCTATGGTTTTTATTTAGTTAAATCAATGAACAACGTCGCTTCGTTTTAACTAGTGGGTCGAATATTTTCATCAAAGCCATTATTTAAACCACTAATCCCTACAGAGTAGCTAATAAACGTGCCAGAAATACAGGCTTTTTTCGTCATGGCTACAATGTATATATGGCGATATCTGTCTAGCAAAATGATTTAGGTAAAGTACCCAAAATAAGTCCTAAACTAATAAGTAAGTCAGCCGATACAGAAATACTTGAATGCAGAACAACTAAAAAAGGAACTTTTATGACTATTAATTTTAATATTCATCAAGCGGTAAGTCTGACTACTACAAATCAACCCAAAGCGCCGATAGCTCCTCAGCAGCAAGTGGCAGATGCTAAAAAAGAGGTAGAACCAGAAGCAGAAGCGATTGCTGCATTTACTGGCGAAGCACAAAAAAGCTCACCCTATAGTGCGCTGCTTAATCCTGAAGGCTTTGACTTTAGTAATATGTCGATCAATGAATTCAAAGGGATAGTCGATGCGGTGAGAAAACTTGAGTCGGATACACAAAGAGCAAGCGGTAACACAGAAAGCCTCAGAGGAGCATTTTGGGGGGATGTTATGGATGTAAAGGGCTCTCTTGAAGGGATCAACTTCCAGAACAGAGGTTTTTCTTCAAGTGATAAAATCGATATAACAGCATTTTTTGAACTTGGTGTTAAGGAAGCACAACAAATGCGAAAAGAGCACCCTCGCTCTTTTAGTAAAGTTGTTGGATATGCGCAGTCTGCTTTATCAACGGTAGAAAAATTAACCTCAGAATCTTTTATTAAAGAATATCAAGCTAAGGCCGTTGAGTTCTTAAAAAGCCAAGATACCCCATTGATAAAAACGCAGGCTTAGTTAAGCCTGCGCATGAATAGATTAATTTTCGCGGTATTCGTAGCGCACACCACCACACGTGCCATTACCTAAAACACATTAAAATCACTTATCCCTACTTAACGGGCAATAAATACGCTAAAATTGCAGGCTATTTTTAGTAATGAGCCGCACTTTTTATGACCTCAGCCGCAAACCCTAGTAATTTCAACGAACTTGGCCTTATTCCAGAGCTAATTGCTCGATTGTCTGATCTTGAATACACGCAACCTACGTCGATTCAGGCAAAAGCAATTCCAAGTATCTTGGCGGGAAGTGACTTAATTGCTGGGGCGAATACCGGCTCAGGTAAAACAGCAACGTTTGCATTACCTATGTTGCAAAAAGCTTTCCTAGAGCAGGGCGCTAAAAGTACTGCAAGTAAGGGTAACTTTGTAACAGGGCTTATTTTAGTGCCGACTCGTGAGCTTGCTACGCAAGTGGCCGATAGTGTTAAGTCGTATTCTGCAAATTTTAATGGCGCGATTAAAACGGTGGCGGTGTTTGGTGGTGTGTCGGTTAATACGCAAATGCAGGCACTTCGTGGTGGCGCTGATATTATTGTGGCAACACCAGGTCGCTTGCTCGATTTAATCTCAAGCAATGCGATTAAGCTCGATAAATTAAATACCCTTGTGCTTGATGAAGCCGACCGTATGCTAAGCCTTGGCTTTACCGAAGAACTTGCTGAGCTATTGGCATTAATGCCAGTTAAAAAGCAAACTATGTTGTTCTCAGCGACCTTTCCTGAGCAAGTAACACAATTAACGCAAGAGCTGCTAAATAATCCAGTTGAAATACAAGTACAAAACAAAGAAGAGAGCACACTTGTACAGCGCGTGTTTAGTGTTAACAAAGGCGAGAAAACCACGGTTTTAGCGCATTTAATTAAAACTCATAAATGGCGCCAAGCACTGATTTTTGTGAACGCCAAAAAAGACTGTGAGCACTTAGCCAGCAAACTTGAAAAACGCGGTGTTAATGCGCAAGTATTCCACGGTGATAAAGGCCAAAGTGAGCGAACTCGCGTAATAGAAAAATTTAAAGCGGGCGAAATCGAAGTGCTTATTGCAACCGATATTGCCGCCCGTGGTTTAGATATTGAAAAGCTGCCAGTGGTAATAAACTTTAACTTACCGCGCAGCCCTGCTGATTACATGCACCGTATTGGCCGAAGTGGCCGTGCTGGTGAAGTAGGTTTAGCGTTATCACTAATTGATTACGAAGACTTTCATCACTTTAGAATCATCGAGAAGAAAAACAAACTACGTTTAGAGCGCGAAGAGGTTACAGGCTTTGCTGTAAACCAAGCCAACCTTGATGCAGCACAGGCGCTTAAAAATGATAAGCCAATGGCAAAACCTGAAGGCACAGGTAAGAAAAAGAAAAAAAATAAAACCGATGATATAGATGATGTATGGAGTGGCTGGAGAGGGCGCAATTAATAGACACAAAAAAGCCGACATACGTCGGCTTTTTTATTGGGAAGTTAAAAACATGTTTAAAGTTAAATTACATGGTATTTAGTTGTTTAATCATCGCTTGGGCTACCTCTCGTGAAGATTGATAATTTGTACCGGTAATAATCCGTCCGTCAACTTCAATAAATGATTGGTTTCGTTGCCCATAATTGAATATTCCACCGCGTTGTTTAATGAGGTTGTCTATCGCAAAGGGAAATTGTTGATAATAAGCGGCGTCTGTTTTTTCAAAGGCTGTTGGGTAGCCTGTAATTTTACGCCCTGCGACTAAGTACTCGCCACTAGCCAGTTTGAGATTAACGATACCTGCGGTGCCATGGCAAACAGCCGAAATTATCCCTTTATTTTGTTCGTAAACATGCATAGAAATTGCTTGAATGTTTTTGTTTTCCGCGACCTGATACATCGCATTACCGCCACCAACATAGTGAACAGCTAAATACTTTTCAGGGTCGACTTGTTCAGGTGCTAATGTGTACGCTAACTTGTACATAAAGTCTTGATTATAAATGTATTGGCGATGTGTTTTATCTGAAGTATTAATATAGGCAAGTGGTAAGGTACCCCCTTTGCTACTTACAACATCAACCTGATACCCTGCATTTATGAACACGTCATAAGCTTCTACTAATTCAGAAAAGCTAGTGCCTGTAGCTAGGGCTGAGTCCCCATGAAAGTCGGCACTCGATACTATAAATAACACACGTTTATCCATCGCAGCTAAAAACTGTTCTGATTGCGTAATATCCAGTTGGCTGGCTGTTTTACTAACAATTTTCCAGCCGTCAGAAAAGCGTTTTAGTAAGAACTGATCGATGTATTGTTTTACGGGTGAGGCGGTCGTTATTTTTGCACGAGCCGTGGCTATATCGTTATCAACTGTTATTGAAAGAATGGCACCTGTTCGCGTTACTTTTTTTGTTTTAAACCAGCTTGCAAATTCCTTTGCCGTAACTTGCCAAAATGGTTTATTAGGGTGGCTCAGAATTAGGCTTGCTTTAGGGTGAAATGCTGAGGTTATTAAGTTTGGATCTGCGTTGCTGGTGCCGTCTATGTATTTTTGAATGACTACATGCACAGCTTGCTGTTGCTCTGAGTTATTGGCTAAGGTTGAAAACTGAGTGATTGCCAGTAGTAATATAAAAAATTTAATGATTGTTTTCACAGTTATAAGCTCTTAATTTAATGTGGCTTTAAATTTAAGCTAAATATAATTAAAACAATGAATTAGTTTATATTTTAGGAGTCTCAAATTATAAATTGAGAGTTCTAAACTTATTTGGAGTCAACCCAGTTTGTTGTTTAAACGCATTATAAAATGTGGATGGTGCGCTAAAACCGCTTTGCTCTGCAATATCATCAATACTGGTGTTTGGGTGTTCAAGCAATAGCCCTTTTGCACATGCCACGCGCAAACTATTGACGTATTGTTTAAAGTTCATTTGATAGTGCTTATTGAGCAGTTGCGATAAAACAGTATGCGATGTTGATAACCGCTTAGCCAAGCGAGGCAAAGTTAACTGTGGATCGATATATAGCTGATCTTTAGCCATCAACTGATTTAGCAAAATAGAGTAGTGTTCTGCCTGTTCTTTAGACAATTTATTATTGGCATATTTATCTATTTTATTCGATGAAGGCGAAGGTGGTTTTAACAGTATTATTGACGATAAATATAAGACGACCGAAAAGCTGATCGCCCCCATAATATAAGAAGTATATGAGGCAGTAAAATACGCCAGCCAAATTAAACTACACCCTACGATAGTTATAAATGTTTGCTCAGAAAGAAGCTGCTTCCAATTACCTGCTACCTCTTTAAAACGAGAATAGTAGAGGTAGCTTGCGATTATAAGGCAGACAAACCATACATAGCTTGAACCTCGATACAGCCAATATTGCCATAATTCAAGATTTTCATTGTAGGGGTAAATCATCCCGATAGTAAAAACAATTCCGACCAGACAAATAAATAGCCGACTAGGGAAGTTATTTACAGTGACTGATTTTGATTTCGTATAGGTGTAGACAACTAAGCAGGGACCAAGTAGGCAGCATGCGGTCAGCCCTATTTGTAAAATACTTTTATCGAGTGTGGGTATAAAATAAAAAGCGACTGACTTAGCAATACGAACACTGATTAGTAACAGTAGGACAGCTAACCATGTGTCTGAAGGTTGTTTATTTTTACGAACAAATAGCCATAGTGCTAATATAACGCCATTAAATGCGCCTAATGAAGAAAAGAAAAACAATAGGTATGAATAAGCTTTCATAAAAAGTTAAGTCCATTAATTTGTGTTAACTATCCCAAATTAACCTTTAAATCGCAAATCTATTGGTACGCTTAATTCTTGGAGTCATAAAGCGCTTTATTAAATAAGTAAAAATACCGAACAATTTACAGTATTGTTCGGTATTAGCGTCTCATACTATAGGCGTTCTATCAGCATTCACGATGTTATGTACGCTCATAAACCTAGTGTTCGTGAGCGTGCTCTTCTTCTTGTGCTATACCTAACCAAGTAATAGCCGCTGGTGGGAATGTAAGTTCTAGTTCACCTTCAATTTCTAAATCTTCAAGGTGTACTTGCACAACGTGCTGAGCAATAGGGTCGGCTACATAAGCGAAATGACCGTTTTGTGCTACTGTCATACTAAACTTCATACCCTCAGGCATGGTTGTTACGTCTTGTTCAGTGATATCAACTTGACCTGCTAGTTCCCAGTGCGTGTGACCGTCGTGCGCATGTGCCTCAAGTACATTTAAAAAGCCTAGGCTGTCTAGTACTAAAAAGTGCTCGCCATTGGCTGAGAAAGAGTAAGATACCGCACTTGCGCCATCGGCTAGTTGCCATTCTAACGCTTCCATTTCAGCGTCGCTTGGGTTGATACTTAACAGTACAGCAGCGCCGCCGCCATGACCCGAAGCTATACCAATAAAGGTATCGCTTTTTTCGTGGCCGTATAATCGACCAATTCGTAGATCGCCTACAGCATCAATGTTGGCCACTTTTACAGCTTCGTACTCGTCATTATGTTGATGCGCTAATAGCACGCCGTCACTACAACCAAATACGATGGTGTCGTGGTTTTGTGCTGCACCGTGTAAATCTGGGCAAGTAAGTTCAAGTGTTTGCTCTAGTTCGTATTCGCCATCGTGAAGGTGGTAAACACCGACTTGATCAGGCAGAATCTTAGCGTTTGATGTACTCTGTGCATCATCGCGACGAATTGTTGATAATACGTGCTCGCCGCGTGGCTGCGCTACACCGTGCATATTTATATTGTAGCTAATGCTTGGTAATGCCGCTGTTGCGTTTGTAATATCGTTGTCGGTTAGAACCGCTACTGAGGCGGTTGTGCCTGAGTCTGTATCACCATCATAAAATATAGCTAATTTACCATCGTGATTAACGAGGTGGGTAGGGCGGCTGCCGCTGGTTAGTTCATAACTGCTAAGTACAGGGCTTTGTTCGTAGTCATGTAGGTGTGCACCGTGATCTTCACGCCATAAGCCACCATCAATAAAGCCAAGGTAATCTTGGCTGCGACTTGCAATAAGTGCATAACGAAAATCAGGAGACACTGACAGCGTATTTGAATCATGTGTTAGGGTGAATGTTTCAAGCAGTTTATTGTCGTCTAAGTCAAAAAAGCTGGCTGCGTTGCTATCAGCGGCAAGTACAGCGAGTCTTCCTAATGAGTCGATTGTATAGCCATCGCCGTGGTCGCCACCATCACCGTGATCATGGCCGTCATCAGGCACTGCAATTGGATCTTTTTCAACAATGTTGGTTTCTGCATCGCCGCAGGCTGTAATTAATGTACTGCTAATTGCAAGTGCAATAAGTTTTAGTTTGAATAGTTTGGTCATGTTAGTTTCCTTTAATTTATAATTTTTATGGCTTAGAAATAGCCACGAATGCCTAATGCAAAGCTACGGCCTGGGCGTGGCGCAATATTCTTTAAGAATGAGCTATGCACACGGGCTTCTGTGTTCGTTAAATTTGTGCCTCGTAGGTACAAAGAAAGGTCTTGATTGAGTACCGATAAATCATAAGAAATACTGGCATTGACCAAGGTGTAACCATCGGTAGCAGTTTCTTCAGGAGCGGTACGGTCTTGCTCTTGGTAGCGAGTGGCATGAATGTGGGCACTGAGTTTTTCGGTTTGGTAGCTAAACTCTGTACCGAAACGCAGTGGCGGCGTACGCGGTAGGTTGCCACCTGAGTCAAGGCGAGCGCGCACGTAATCTGAAAATAGCTCAAGCTTGAACTCGCCGGTTAACTGCCATGCAACTTGCGCTTCAAAACCGTGTAAAGTTACATCGTCCGTCTTGAATAAATAAACAGGTAATTCAGATGAATGATCATGCTCGTCACCGTGATCATGGTCATCCCCGTGGTCGTGGCCACTTTCAGCGTATAAGCCAGTTTCAACTTGATAATAATAGTTGTCTACTTGGTTATAGAAGGCATTAAAAATGAAGCCTATATCGCCTTGGGTTTTACGAAAGGTTAAGTCAATATTATTGGCGGTTTCTAAATCAATGGTGTGATCAGATAAGCCTAAATGGCCGTCTTCATGAATATCAAACAATGCGCCGACTTCATAGGTTGCAGTACCAATGTGAGGGCCGAACGACAATAACTCTGATGCTGATGGTGCACGCTCTGAACGCGACAATGACAAGCCTAAATTATAGCTAGGAGCAAAGTCCCAGACTACGCCAGCAGATAAGCTAACAGGGGTAAATTCATGTTTTGCGTCAAATACGCGAGTTGCGTTGCTGTGTTCATCATGGCCGTGATCATGGTCGTCATGTCCACCTACGTCATTGTGCGCGTGGGCATCAATACTAGGTAGTAATACGTTATCTGCATCGATAGTTACGCGTTCGGCGCGGCCACCTAATTGCACTAAAAAATCACCAAAGTGTCTTTCTTCCATTAGTGCAATGGCATAGCTTTGTGTTTGTGAAGGAGGGGTAAACGCTTCTGAGCCTTGTGCTTCAACATCACTTTGTTTGTAATGAAAGCTAATGCCGCCATTCCACTCATTAAATTGACTATGCAAAATGTCTACGCGTAATTCGTTGGTTTCATTTTTAAATGTGGTGCCAACTGAGCCGTGTTCAATTTCTGCGTGCTCGTAATCTGTAAAACCTGCACGTAGGTTGATTTTATTAAGCCATTTACTATCTAGGTTGTATTCACCTAATAGTTGCACTTTAGTTTGTTCTAAATCGGCAAATACGCTTTCTTCTTCATCACTGTGCTCGTCTTCACCACCGTGAGAGTGACCCGGAATGCCGTATTGACGATTAAATTGCTCGATGGCTAAACCAATAAAGCCTTGATCGAATAAATAGCTGGCGCCAACAGTAAAGCCGTCAGACTCTTCGTTGCTGTTTTTTACAACATAATCACTATGGTGTTCTGCATGGTCATGATCGTCATGTGCTAATTCAGCAGCGACGGGTATTTCATAGTCATTCGCTTCTCGCCAAAATGCATCAGCATAAAAAGCAAACGAATCAGTGCCTGTGGTCGCATTAAAAGAAGCAACGGTTTGGTCATCAACCGAGTTGTGCTCTACATTCCATTCACCACGAGTTGAACTGTCGGTTGGTACGCGATTATCTACCACATTGACTACCCCGCCAATTGCACCGCTGCCGTAAAATAACGTTGCAGGGCCGCGTAATACCTCTATTTGTTGTGCAGTTGACGCCTCTGAAGCAACTGAATGATCTGGACCCACTCTTGACACATCACTCACATCAAGGCCATTTTGAGTGATCAGAACTCGAGGTCCACTTAAGCCACGAATAATTGGGGTGCTGGCGACTTTGGCGTGAAAATTAGTATTAACACCTGGCAGTCTTTCCAAGCTGTCACCGAGTGTTGCGGCTTGTTCGCGTCTTAATTTTTCACCGGATAAAACACTCACCGGAGAGGCAGATTCCATTGCTGACATATGAATTGGGGTTGCTTCAATGTCAATAACTTCAATTGGTGAGCGCTCTAAATTAAAAGCAACCGATTGGCTATCACTGGTATTAAGCATGATATCGCGATGAAGGTGAGCATAACCTGGGGCAACAACGTGAAGTTCTTTTAAACCGTCTTTTAAGCCCGTTATTACAAATTTGCCGTTTGCATCCGTTGTAACTTTTATGTCTGAGCCTTCAACTTCTACTGTTGCGTTGGCAACAACGTTACCTTGCTTGTTTAACACAACGCCTTCAATGGATTTTGCAAGCACACTTGCGGGTAATAAAGCCGCTATCAACACAGCTAATTGAGATCTTCGTTTCATTTGACTACCTTAGTGAATGTTATACTATATCAATTGTGCTTGAAATGTTATATTGTATCAATAGAAAAATTAATTAATGTTTGGCGCAAATGGAACAGGTTTACACGAAATGGAATCATGATAAGGGGCAAGGAATGGCAAAGTTTGAGTTGAGTAAGCCTGAGTTAGTGTGGTCAAAGTGAATCAACGGCAAGTTAAAAAAGCGATTCGTTTTGCAAATATTAAGTGCGAAACATCAGGAAAAAAACTGACTGAAAAACGTCAGCAGGTACTCGAAATTTTACTCCATGCAAATAAGCCTTTGTCGGCTTATGAACTTACTGACCAATTCAATAAGGTGATGGATGTGCCGATTTTGGCTATGTCAGTTTATCGGATTTTAGATGTTTTAGAGTCGGTCAACTTGGTACATAGATTAAAATCAGAGAATAAATTTATGGCATGCAGTCATGCCAATGATGGATGCCAGCATCAGTTATCTATGTTTTTAATTTGTGCTTCATGTAACAAAGTGACCGAGATGAATGATGATAATGACAAGGTGAAGGCTTTGTTTGAACATTTGGAGCTTACAGGTTTTTCGCCGGCGGGTTCGCAGTTAGAGATTTCGGGATTATGTTGCCAATGCAAGCCAAAATTGCCGCAGTCCAATTAGAGGAAATAGAATGAAATCGACACAAAGTGTAATGGATAAGCTTGCTATAGGTCTTTCAATGGTATGCACAGTTCATTGTTTTGCAACACCTATTTTACTAACACTTTTACCTAGCTTTGCTGCCTTACAACTTGATAATGAACAGTTCCATTTATGGATATTGGCAGCTGTAATACCTACAAGCATACTTGCATTAAGTTTAGGTTGTAAAAAGCATAAACGTTTTCGCTATATGGTGTCAGGGCTTGTTGGTGTGATTTTAATGGTACTCGCAGTGACCGCTGGTGAGGCGTTATTCGGTGAGTTAGGCGAGAAAGGGTTTACGCTATTAGGTGCGGCTTTTGTTGCTGTTGCCCATTGGTTTAATTTTCGTCAGTGTATAGCCAAAAATAATGAAGACTGTCCGTGTTCAGCTAGCATGTCAGAGCAAGTAAATTGAAAGCCACATTAATTAAACATGCCTGTGTAGTCAATGAGGGTAAGTCGCAGGTTCTTGATGTGCGCATTGTTGGTGGGCGTATCGATAAAATAGCGGCGGATATACCCGCACAAGCGAATGACCATGTAGTTGCAGCAAATGGGTGTTATTTATTACCTGGAATGATTGATGATCAGGTGCACTTTCGCGAACCTGGTTTAACTCATAAAGGCAATATTGGCAGTGAATCGCGCGCAGCCGTTGCAGGTGGCATCACTAGTTTTATGGAAATGCCAAATGTAAGCCCGTCAACGACCACGATTGAGGCACTGGAGCATAAGTTTGCGCTAGGTCGCGACAGCTCATTGGCAAACTATAGCTTTTATTTAGGTGCTACTGAAAATAATTTAGAGCAAATTAAAAGGCTTGATCCAACTCGCCATTGTGGCGTAAAAGTTTTTATGGGGGCATCCACAGGGGATTTACTTGTTGAGCACCCTGATGCGTTAGATGCAATTTTTAAAGAGAGCCCAATTTTAATTGTGACCCACTGTGAAGATGGTCGTGTTATTGAAAAAAACCTTGGTAAGTTGCAGGGGAAAACCTTAGACATACACGATCACCCTATTATCCGAGATACGCAGGCTTGCTATGCCTCATCATCTTATGCTGTTGCATTGGCTAAAAAGTATCAGTCGCAATTACATGTATTGCATATCACCACAGAAAAAGAGCTTAGCTTGTTTTCGGCAGGTGATATTCGTAATAAACATATAACTGCTGAGGCCTGTGTTCATCATTTGTGGTTCAGTGCAGAGGATTATGCAAAGCAAGGTAATTTGATTAAATGTAATCCAGCAATCAAAGCAAAAAGCGACCGCGATGCGCTACTCAATGCAGTTATAAATGGTCAAATTGATATTATTGCAACCGATCATGCTCCACATACTTGGAGTGAAAAACAGGTTCCTTATAGTCAAGCACCAGCAGGCCTGCCTTTGGTTGAACATGCATTATTAACTTTGCTTGAACACGTAGAGCAACAGCGCTTAACACTAGAGCAGGTCGTTGAAAAAACAGCCCATAATCCTGCATTGCGTTACCACATAATAGATCGTGGTTTTATTCGTGAAGGCTATTTTGCCGATCTGGTTTTAGTTGATACAAATCAGCAAACCTTAGTCAATCATACAAGCACCCGCTACCATTGTGAATGGACCCCCTTTGACGGTCATCGATTCCCGGCAAAAATTATGGCCACGTGGGTTAATGGTAAACAAGTATTTGATGGCCAGCAGCTAATAGACACGACTGGCATTGCAATGCCTTTGTTATTTAATCGTTAAAAGTGAATAGTAGTTAAAATATGAAATTACAATTACCTGATATTGCATCTGGGCAGCGCGCCGGGGCAGCCTTACCATTAAAATGGGTTGGTATGGAAGGCATTGCCATTCCTTTAAATATTATTGAACAACCCAGCTCATCAATTGCAGCAAAAGCGGATGTATTTGTAAGTTTAGATAAAGCTGACGCGAAAGGCATACATATGTCGCGGTTGTATCTAAGGGTAAAAGATATTTTGGCGCGAGAGCAATTAAGTGTAGGTGTGTTGGCTGCTCTTTTAAAAGAGTTAGTCGAGTCTCAACAAGGATTAAGCCTTGCTGCACGACTGCAATTAGCGTTTGAATTAACGATTCGCAAACCTGCGTTGCTCAGTGATCAATTTGGTTATCAAACTTATCCTGTGAGTATTCGTTGTGAATACATTAATGAACAAATGAATATGGAGTTGTCACTGACCATTCCTTATTCAAGTACATGTCCTTGTTCTGCGGCTTTATCAAGGCAGGCAATGAGTGATGCCATTACTTCACAGTTTAGTCAGGATCTTATATCTAAAGAGCAGCTTTTAGATTGGGTTACCTCGCAGCAAGGTTCAGTTGCAACACCACATAGTCAGCGTTCATATGCCTATTTAAAATTACGCCTGCAAAATAATGCGTTGCCGAACCTTGAAACGTTGATTAAAAACTTAGAAGAAGTGATAGGCACACCTGTGCAAACCGCAGTAAAACGCGAAGACGAGCAAGCGTTTGCAAAATTAAATGCTGAAAACCTCATGTTCTGTGAAGACGCAGCAAGACGTTTAAAACTAGCGCTAGAAAATAATGGGCAAGTCATCGACTACTGGTTTAAGGTTGAGCATCAAGAAAGTTTACATGCTCATAATGCGGTGGTTATTGATCATAAATCTTCACATGGTTACGAAAAGCTTTAAAGACCCAAATGGAGAGTTTTATAGGTGAAATGACTCACTAACCGTATGAGTTATTTCCCTGTTATTAAGCTGTAATAACAGGTCATTAATTTAATGCTATGGGTATATTAAGACATAATTTTAAACAGCAGCTCTCTTACTGTTGCGGGTTCAAATGGCTTGTCACAAATGGCATCAACACCCGCTTGGGCAATGTTTGCTAAATGAGTTTCGTTGGCTTCCGAACTTACCATTAGAACCGGAATATGCGAATAGGTTGCTGAGCTTCTTACTGTTTCGGTCAGTTCTTTGCCATCCATTTCAGGCATGTTGTAGTCGGTTACAATTAAATCGAACGACTGTTCATTAAGCAGTTCTACAGCTTTTTTTCCATCTTCTGCTTCAACAGGTGCAGGGATCCCCATACCTGCAAGCACCCTTATAATATGCTTACGCGCAAAACGGCTATCATCAACAACAAGCACGCGCAGCAAAGTGACATCAAAATGCTCTAATTCAACTTCTTCTTCACTAATAATATCTAATGTTGCTTTAAGCGCACGGGTAATTGCTTCGGCGCTAAATGGCTTGGGTAGAATAGCTAATACCCCAGATTGCCTTAGTTGCTCTAAATATTTTTTGTTGCGCTCGCTTGATACCAACATAAACGCTTGATGCTCAGTTTGTGGTGTTGAGCGTATTTTCTGTAAAAGTGAATCAGCGGTGCCGTCAGAAAAATACATGCTACTGATCACTAAATCAGGCTGATAGCTATCAAGCAACGCTAAAGCTTGGGCTTGTGTGTTAGCTGTTTCAACTTGAGTTACACCGCTCTGAGTCAGTGATTTTATTATCAACTTTTGTTGCACATCGGAAGGCTCAACTAACAGTATTGATAAATTGGCTATTGCGGTTAAATCACTCATTTATATCTCTTCAGTGTTGTTGTTATACGAAAGCTTTTTCTTAGATCGGTATTATAGATCAACAATATGCCCTAGCAGGACAAAACTTTGCATTTTTGTAACTAAAAGTATTAAAAAGCATGTAAAACAAAGAGTAAAAAGGCCTATGAACGACCAATGACAGAGTGTGAAGGTTAATCTGTAGTCTTTTTTGCTCTTTTGCGATATAAAACTTGCCGATCCACCAAGCTTTAATATTGAATCGAGTGTGGCCAATAGTCGCATGTATTTATGGATGCAAAGAACATGGATGCTGCAACAACTCCCTTTAGCGCTGCTATTATTTTGGCTGGGCGGTGTCTCTTGGGTGGTGTGGGGTGTATGCCTTAGAGTGAGTGTATCTGTGGTTGGGCATTGGTTAATTGGTTATTTTGCACATAATCATGGGCAAAGGGATTGGCATGTTGAGCAAGCATATGTTCAAGGCTATAACGTGCCTTTTGCTGCATTATTAACTATGGGCGAAAGTTATCATAACAATCATCATGCATTTCCTGGCTCTGCAAATTTTGCTTTAGAAAAAGGGCAATTGGATATTGGCTGGTGGGTGTTAAAAGGGTTGTTCGCGATCGGTTTGGTGTGGGGTTTAGTATTGCCGCAGCATTTAGCACAACGTGACGAGTTAGTACGAATAGATCGCTAATATGGTGTTGTGCTTACGACGGATACGTTAATATTCATCGTAAGCTGCAACGTTGAGCTTTTGTTTACCGTTAGGTATTAACGATAAAACGCTTCAACAGTGCCTTTTACTTTAATTAAAAGTGGTTGGCCGCGGCGATCTAACGCTTTTGGTGCTGCCACTTTGATCCAGCCTTCGCTGATGCAGTATTCTTCAACGTCTGAACGTTCTTTGCCATTGTGGCGAATACCAATGTCGTGATCAAAAACGGCTTCCACATAATGTGGGCTACGAGGGTTGATCGAAAGTTGATCAGGTAGTTCAGGTTTATTTGTGTCAGTCATAATTGTGATCTGCAAAGAATAGATTGTGCGCTATTGTAGGCAATACACGCTTTAGGCTCAATAGTGGCTGTGATAAATATGAACGATTACCGCTAAAATAGCTAAGAGATAGGAGCTTATAGAGCCAATATCTCGTCGCGGTTGCTCGGTGACCATGCTTTGTTTGCGGCTTGTTGTTGCGGTAGCCATTCGTAGTCAGTGTGTTCTTTAGGATCGAGTATGATGACGATATCATCTGGGACGCAAACACTAAACACATGCTCGGTATTAATAAGCGCGTTGGCATGATAACGAGGACGCCAGTTTTCGCGGATAGTATATTGGTTGGTCTTTTGGTGATTGCGAATGGTTAAACCTAATGACCGTGCATCAATGCCGGTTTCTTCAAGTAATTCGCGGTAGGCGGTTGTTGTAGGGCTTTCGCCTTCATCGATGCCACCTGTGACTGATTGCCAAAAATTAGCGTCGTCAGTGCGTTGAATCAATAAACAGTCTTTATTGTTTTTATAAATAACCACCAGCACAGAAAAGGGCTGACGAAGTGGTAAGTTTGCTGACAAAATAAACGCTCATTCTACTTAGTTATCGCTAGTTTAGCGCAGTAAAAACTAAGAAACTAGCGTGAAGTGTCACTTGTTTCGTGTGGCTCTTAACTAAGTGCTTAAACCACCCAGTATGTAGAATTCAGCGCATTGATTACTTTGAGCTGCTATTCGAGGGCTTGGGTAGGAAGCGCAGAATAAGCCCTGAAAGTTGGTTAAACAAGCGACATAAGGTCTTAACTTTAGGTCGCTTGTGCTTCATTTAATGGTTAATTAGAAATAATTTCTATAATCTTTTTACTATATTCAGTAGGGTTAAGCGTGTCATCGTTGCAAAAAACTATTGCGGAGAGTTGCTTGTCAGGGATGCGTTGATAGTGCGTTGCTACACCTAGCCAGCCACCGCCGTGGGAAAAAACTTTACCGTCGTCTTTTTCTTCAACCCCTTGCCCGTTTGCATACAAAGAGCCTCTTGTTAAATGTTGGCTATTAGGCGTATTAAAATGCTTAAGTAAAGCATGCGGCTGTTTGCCTAAAGTAGGGCTATAAAAATAGTGATCCCATAGCAGCATATCCTCAATATTTGTATGTAAGCCACCATCGCCGACCCAAAATAAATTGGTCATATTTGTAAAGTATTCACCACTTTTGTTTTTACTGTACCCACTAGCTCTATTAGCGACTATCTCAGTGCTATCATCACTAAAAAAGGTATGCTTCATACCAAGAGGTTTAAATATACGTTTATCGGAATATGTTCTTAATGATTCCCCTGAAACTTTTTCGACCAGCATCGAAAGTAAAAAATACGCGTAGTTGCTATATTCCCATTGTTGATCGGGTGCTCTTCTTAATGGCACTGTTTTTACATAATCGTAAAACTCTTTAATACTCAGGTAATCTTGATTGCCAAGCCTAAATGGCCCTCCCGCGGAAGAGCGTAAATCCATTGCCTTTTCATCTGTTAGGTCATCCACAAAGTCGTAATCACCCATGCCCGAGAAATGCCCAAGCATCGAGTTAATTGTTACTTTGTTTTTATAATCACGTAATTCGGGCAAGTGTTCACGAATGTCGTCCTCTAATTTTATTTTTCCTTCATCAGCCAAAAGTAATACGGCCATCGCTGTGAATTGTTTTGATACAGAGGCGATACGATGAATATGATTGCCATCTAAAGGTACATTTAGTTCAAGGTTTGCTGACCCATATCCAGCTTGATGTATGAGCTCTCCTTGTTTAATAGCGCCAACGGTACAACCAGGGATATTGTCAGATATGTCACTAAAAAGTGCGTCTATTTGTTCAGCATATGAAGGTTGAGTTTGAGCGAATACGCTATTTGAAGATACCAATAAAGCTAAATGAACAACTGTTCTTTTAATCATATTATTCCTTAATATTATATTTTTATTATTTACTCAATTAATTAAAATTGAACGATCTATCAGCACAAAGGCGAGTATTTTGATTCTATGCATTAAGAGGTAAAGCGCTATAAAGTAATTGCTACTTGTTAATGTGTAATAAAAAAGTAGGAAAAACATCCCAAAGAATATTTGTTTCTTCTTCAATCTTCAACCTCAAAATGATTAGGGGTGGTTTTATTCTAAGGGGCTATAAATAGGGTTGTGCTGAGGCTGCCTTAGACATCATGCCAATCCGTATTCTGAAAAAGTGATACTGGGTGCAATAAGGGCGGAAGCAATCGTATACTGGGCATTAGTGGGTAATATTAAAATCTAAAAACAGGTAATTATAGGCTAAAGTTAGCCAATTCTTCGTTTTGTAATATTCGAAGCACCGGCTATAAAAACTTAGTATTAATTTAGTTTTACTGGGCCGTTGATATTATCAATGCTTAAATCGCCTGAGCCAGCTTCAATAATAGTTAGGCCTTTACTGTCATTGACGCGAATACTGCCTGAGCCGTCTTCAATCGTGACTAGGCCATTAACGTGTTCAACATAAATGTCGCCAGATTCATCTTCAATTGTGATGTAATTGCCTAGAGTTTTGGCATTAATACTGCCAGAGTTATCGTCAATATCGACACTGCCGGTGATGTTGGTCAGGGTGATATCGCCAGAGTCATCTTCGATAACCAGGTTACCACGTACATCTCGAATATTGATGCTGCCTGAGTCGTCACTGATTTCAATATTACCGGTGATATTCTGCAAATCGAGATCCCCAGAATCATCATCAATCGTAACATTGTGCCCTTGATTAATAGTGATGCTGCCTGAGTCATCGTCTATTTCGATATTGCCTTGCACACTAGCTATATTAATATCGCCAGAGTCATCATCTATATCAAGGTTAAATGCACTTGGTACAGTCACAACTAAATCGATACTTGGCGAATTACCTTGGTATACAACCATGCCTGTTGGGTTGTAGTCTTTTGCAATTAATACTGCTTTGTTGCCTACTTGCTCTAGAGTGAGTGTGTAAGCGTCATCTATCTTTGCTGTATAAATAGTCGCATCTACGGTGATTTCAGTGGCGGTGCTTGAGCCAATTATTTGCAATGACCCCGATTCAGCATCAATAGAAAGTTGCTGTAACTGCGCTGCTGACAGTGAGAGTTGTTGTTGCTGTTGTACATTGGAGCCTGAGGTTGAAATATGCACAATACAGCCACTGAGCAATAATAGGCTAGCGGCAATAGGAAGGGTTTTAGTTAGCGAAGACAGACGTTTGTTGATCATTATATTGGTTCTCATTTTTTTAATTAGATTTACAGCTTATGATTTTAATAGCAAAAATAAAGCCAAAGTTTAACAAGCTGTTTTTATTAGTTTTAATTTTTCATTGCTGATAAGCATAACGAAGAATTGGTCAAATGGACTAAATTCGAGTGGTTATTAATATTGTGGGGTCGATAGAGAAGGCTTATAAGCCACTTCAACAAAGGTTAAAGTGGCTTAGATGATTATTTTAGATATTACAAATACTTATTATTGCTAGGTTTGGAGTGGCTTGAGAGTAGTAAATAGTTGTGTTTGCACCAGTTGTATTACTCACAGTATCCTCAGTGACCGTTACCTCATAAATTGCGCTGCTAGGAAGTGCAATATTCAAGGTGGCATCTAGGTAGGTGCCATTACTTTTTGGCAATACCAAAGATTTTGTTTCGTCAAACTGAAACTCAAAGCTGCTTGAAGTTAAAATAGTATCAACCATTTTAAAGCGTAAATTTACTGTATCAGGACCAGTAAACTCTGGGCATACGAATACAGATACTTCAACATCTTGCACTATCGGTAAGCTTGATTGGCCTAAATTTAAGGTAAAGTCATTTTGTGTAATTGCTACCGACTTATATTCGCCGCTTGCTAACCTTTCATCTGCAATTGTAATTGTGGTTTTTGCGCCTTCTTCTAACGCCGTTACTGTATCAAACACGCCGCTTGCATCAGTTGTATGCTCTACTCCATTAATTAGCAACTTAGCATTAGCTATACCTATTTTTTGGGTATCAGTAATTTGCCCTTTTACAGTACCTGTAAGTATTGCCGTGTCTGTTGCTGAGGTGATGAAAAGCATATTTTTCGAATTACCATCAGCATCCTCAATAACAATAGCGCTGCTGTAGATGCCAGCAATATCAGGTGTAAATTGTGTGGTGCTTTGATCTGTAGTTGTTAAAGCTGCATTTGAACCATCAGGCTTAATAAGTACCCAAGTAAAATTAAGCGCGGTACCTTCTGGATCGTAACTTTGGCTAACATCAAACGTAACGGGGTTGCCAACAACAGCTATGCGGGTTTGCAGTCCTTCAAAAATAAGCACTGGCGGCGCATTTTGATTAACAGTGATGGTAATAGTTTGCGTGTCAGAGTATTTAGCGCCATCGTTGGTACGTAGCGAAACAACAAACTCTCCCGCCATTGATGCTTTAAATAAAGGCTTAGCAACATCGGTGTTAGAAAGTGTAGCACGACCTATCGGTGATACAATTTCCCACTCATAGGTAAGGTCTTTGCCTTCAGGGTCTGTACTTTGTGAGCCATCAAGTTGAATTTCCTCATCGACTAAAATAGATGGTACATCACTAATAATGGCTGTTGGTTTTTCATTAGCTTGCGCGTGTAACACGGTTGTAGCTTGCTCAGAGCTAAGTTGTCCATCTGATACGATTAATGTGATCACATAATCACCTTCAATATCAGCGCTAAGCGAAGGTGTTGCTGTTGTGTGCTGGATTAGTTGCGCGATACTGTTTTCTGGTTTGCCTTGTAATTTCCAAAGGTAGCTTAAAGGTTGCCCTTCAGGATCGTTACACTGCGCGCACTGTAGCGTGACTAAGTCATTTAACATGATGCTTCTTTCAGCTACAAGCTGCGCAATTGGGGCTTGATTAGTCGCCTCTACCGCTAACGTTACTGAGGCTGTACTTGCTTCACCGTGTTGATCTTTAACTGTTAATGAAAGCGTGTACTGGCCAAGTACTGAGGAAGAGAATCCAGCTGTGTGGGTTAAGTTATCCGTTAGTGCTGGGTTGCTATTGGCAGGTTGTGAGGTAATGGCCCATAAATAGCTCAGGGTATCACCTTGATCAGGGTCGCTACTTTGCGTGCCATCAAGTGTGGCTATGCTGTTAGGTGCGATGGTTTTATTTTGCACTTTAATAACAGCTTGAGGAGCTGAATTATCATCGAGCGGTTCGCTTTGTATCAATACCTCATTACTTGCTGTTTCGCCTAATGAATTAGTAATTGTTAGCTTTACTGCATAACTCCCACTTTTATCTGCAATGAATTGACTTTTAACGCTATTATTGTTTTCTATTGTTGCACTACTGCTAAGTGGTTTGGTATTAAATTGCCATTTGTATTGATTGATCACACCGTTTGAGGTGCTGCTTAGTGCGCCATCTAATAAAACTACATCACCTTGTTTTACTGTTTGAGGCTGTCCTGCTCTGGCTATTAATTGCGTGGGAGCGGTTTTAATTTCAATTAATTTATCAACCGGTGTGCTCGAAAGCTTGCCATCATTGACGATTAAAGTGAGCTTATAGCTTTGTGCTTCAGTTACGGATATTTCGACTTTACTTTGATTGTTTACAGCAATGGCAAATTCAGTTTGTTCGTCAACACTGGTTAAGCGCCATTGGTAAGTTAAAGTATCGTTCTCAGGGTCGCTACTGTTTGTGCCACTAAATATGAGTGTTGTATTTACACGCATTTCACCTGCCGGGGCATTAATCATGGCGGTTGGTTTGGTGTTTGTTGGTGCTGTTTTACCTGGGTTTGTATTGCCTGTCGGTGAACCGGAGCCGCCGCCACATGCAGTGAGTGTAAATGCCAAAGCACACGGAATTAAGATCTTCCACGTCATATCAATTTCCTTATCGGTAATATTGTTGTGTAAATTTATTTTAAGGATGTGGGATGGATATAATTATTATGGAGTAAGTAATTACATTGTTCATGCAGGAATGAAATCCAATTTCCATACTATTTATATCCGTTAAATATAGTTTAAAGTAATTATTCAAAACTGGTATTTAATATGTACCTAAAAATACAAGTAAGCAAGTGGATTGCGTTAATTAACTGTATTTTTTTTCGTCACAAAAAACTTAACACAACTAGGTTATAGTAATTGTTGTTTTTTTTAGGAATAAATGATTTGGCGTTGATTAGTGTTTTTTGATTTAAAATCAAAAGGTTTAGTTTTATGGTTCGGTGTATAAATATAGAAAATTGTTGGTGCGAGCACAGCAAATAAAAGGCCAAGCAAACAGCTTGACCTTATTTTTTGCGTTATAAAAAGAGGTTACTCTGGCGCTACATCAAGTGTCGTGAATAACGAATAGCGTACGCTATCAATGCCTTTTTCAGTCGATTCTTCACTGATACTGGCTTCAATTAGGTATAAGCCAGGGTGTTGCCACGTTGTGCTAAAAAACCCCTCTTTATCGGTGGTTATTTTTACTTCATTACGTTCGTTACGATAGCGTGTATCGCCTTTTAAGATTGCGAGTTCTACGTTAGCCGCAGGTTTTCCTGCTTTTAATAGTTGAAAACGCGCTTGTTCACCAACAAATAAATCATTAGGGTGCGTTGGACCACTTATTTCTAAACCTTTACCGAGCAGAGCAGGTTTTGATGTGCCGTTACGACTTACAAAGGTATCAACGGTAGAGATTGCTTTCGTTGTTTTGATATCGGTTGCATCGGCTGGAATATCCTTGCTGTCTTTACCAGCAAATACACGACGACGGTCGCCATCTTTATTCTTATAGAATGTCATTAAGCGTGGTTTTTGAGTCATGGCAATGTGGTAAGTCCCTTCGCCATCAAGCTTCACAGCTGCTGAGTTTTTGCGCTTTAGGTAATAAGCACGAATTTTGTCACTAACAGGTTTACCGTCAGGGCCAATCGCCATAATTAAGTTATCGTCATATTCAGCGCCTTTTTCTTTTGGACGATATGCTTTATCTGGTGCAAAAATTTCATTTGAAATACTCGCATCTACCATTACGTAATGCGCTTTATCGCCTGATAAAGAGGTGTGCGATGGCACTAACCATTGTGCATGTGCGCTGGCGTAGCTTGATGCAAGAGCAGTGAAAGTAAGTGCACCAATTAGTGCGCTTTTAAGTAAATTGATTTTCATAATCTTTCCTTATTTAAATTGTTGTAGCTGCTTTGCTTACGTATTACTTAGCAATAATAGTGACGAAACTTTGTGAATATTCATTAGTACCATCAATGGTTATTTTGCCATCGTTTGTTAGATCGATTGCAACGCGGGTATAATCACGGCCGCCTTCTTCACGAACAACTTCTAGGTTTAGCAAGTATTTACCTGGTTTAACTGCATTGTTAGCCAAGTCTTTGCCGTGCCAATTAATGGTGTAAGTGCCGGGGCGTTTTGTAGCGCCTGTTATGCCGTCAAAGTTGGCGTCGCTTTTACCAGCTTTACGCCACCATTGACGTAAATCTTTAAACCATTCTGCTTTTTCTACCCACAATGCGAGTGTTGTTACATGCTTTCGCTCAGGGGTTTCTAACCAAACAGCCACATAAGGGCGGTGGTATGGCTGTACGTCTAAATCAGGTAGAGTTATTTCAATTTCAAGCTCAGCCTGCGCAGCAGTAACATGAGGTAGAAACAAAGCCGCTGTAAATAAGATTACGGCGCTAATTAAGGTGTTAAGTTTTTGCATTAAGACACTCCTTTTAGTTGCGGTACCCAGCATAAATAAATGACGGCAGGTGTTGCGACCCCAAGCACTGTTAGCCATATTCCTACTAAGCGTTTTTTTCTATTTTGAAATAAAATAATCATTCCAGTGATGGAAAATAAGATCATCAATACCGCTGAGATATCAATAACCCAGCTCCACGCCTCGCCGGTGTGGCGACCTTTGTGTAAATCACCTATTAGGCTTAAAATTCCACCCGTTTGGTATTCTAAGTTCAATTCGCCACTGGTAAAGTCGAGCTCAGCAAAGGCAAAACCTGCGGGGAGAGGGTAGTCGAGCATGACTAATGCATCTTCTTTTTCCCACTCGATACTCTTCACTTTTGTTAACCCATATTGCGCTGCTAGATAGGCTTCTATCTCAGGGTATAAAGCAGGTAAGGTTGTTAAATTTTGCTGTGCTTTGTCGAGTAAATCCGTGGGAATTGGCGTATTTAATTGCCCATTACTTTTATCGCCTTCGAGCCAATCAACATGGTTAAGCACAATGCCGCTGACACAAAATAGAATAAGTAAAAATAGCAACGCTGTAGATAGATAAATATGTAACGCACGGCTAGTGCTGTATAAGGTTCGTTTATTTATTAACGGCATAAATAATTAAGTAGTTAAGGCAATATTATCTACATGGTAATGATTTGCATTAGCTATCACAACATTATTTACGAACTTTACACTGTTTACTAGGATAGTGATTAAAAATCCATCTAGAGGCTTATCAAATCCAAGGAAGTAAGATGTTATAATGGTAGAGATAGTATTCTAGAGGCTTAGAGATGAAGTATTATTTACTAGTAGCATGTGCTTTATTTATACCTGCAGTGGCCGCCAAACCATTGATGCAGCTATGCCTAGAGGCAAAAGATTTTTCGCCTTATGTTTTAGGGCAAAATATAGAGAAAAGACCCACAGGCAGTATTATTGATAATATTAATGCCGCCGCTAAACACGCCAATTTAAAAGTACAATACCAACGTAGCTCATGGTTAAAATGTCAGCAAAATGTAAGCCAAAATAAGTCCCAAGGATTATTTTCAATGGCGCGCACGGATGAGCGCGCGCGCGAGTATCAATTTCCACCTGTTGCAGCCTATTTAGTCAAAGCTAGCTACCCGCTGATTGTTAAAAAAGGCGGTGTATTTGATCGGGATCATTTAGTCACTCCTTTGGTAAATAAGCAGGGACTTAACGAATTATTATATCGAGCTAATATGCGTTTTGGGTTATCAGCACCTTTTGGCTATTTATCATATGAGTCATTCCAACAAGCGGGCTTACTTGCTGATTCACAGCTCACGCTTGAACGTGGCTTGCAATTGGTCGCTGTAGATAAGTTAGATGGGTACATTTTTGAGCGTGAGGTTGCTCAGCATTACATCCAAAAATTGAATTTAACTGAGCAACTGACAATAACTAAACACAACATGATGGAAATAAAATTGTACCTACCAATTAATAAAGTGTTTTATCAGGAAAACACGCAGCAGGTAGAGTTATTTTGGCAATATTTGGCACAGGCTGCTAGCGAACTATAAAGCGGCACTGAAGAAGCATGCCAAGCTAACTATGCAGTGCCGATGTGGGTTTACTATAAAATTACACTAAAGTTGCTTGATGTATAAAAACAGTTAATACGACAGCATGAATTAGCATTGCAATTGAAGCGGCTAATATTTTAACTTGTTGTTGTGATATTTGTTTTTCTTTGGGTTGACTTGGGCGGGATGGTCGAGACAATAAGTAAATCATGACTGACGACTCAATTACGGCAACCATGTAGAGAACCCAACCCGATGGTGATGACATAGCCAATAAGACGAAGCCACACAACATGCCAATACCTGCAAACCATTTGGCCTTTATAGGCACAACTTTATGTTCTTGCCAATGGCGCAGTGTTGCGCCATATCTTGGATGATTAAGTAACCATGCCGTAAGTTTAGGTGATGAGCGTGTAAAGCAAGCCAGCGCCAAGATAAAGAAAATAGTGGTGGGCATAACGGGTAAAACAATCCCAATGATCCCCAGCCCAACTAGGGCTAAGCCGAGAAGTTGGTATCCAGCATTTTTATACGCGACTAACGTTACCTTTAAGCTCATGAATAGACGTGTGCCTGATATAGTTGAAAGCGGCTGAACGCTTGACGAGCACCGTTGATAAGTGCCTGCTCTTGTTTATCGCTTAGCTCAATGTTATCTATTAATTGTACTAGATGACGCCACGCACTACCACGCCCAGCACCTGGTCCTGCTAAGTAGCGAGCAGCAAAGTCTCCGTTATATTGTAGACGAACTTGCACTTGTTTTCCTAACATTGCTGCGCCTACTTTTGAGCCTTCAACAACATATAACCAACCAAGTGCGGTTGCCAAATCTGTAGTGTTATCAACTAAAGGATTGAGTGTAATAGTTGGCAATTTACATCTTAAATCAATAAAGTCTTGCTCTAATAAACTTAAGCGACGACGTGCTACCAAGTCATCAATATGTTCACTTAATTCACTGTGTTCATATAAAGCCGCTACATCTTTTAAAAAGTGATATTGCAATGATAAAAACTGCACGTAGTTATCTACGCTAGCGAATGGGTCTTTTTCCATAATACTTTTATCGATATTGTCATGTAAATCAGCGGTGTGTTGGCGAAGTTTTAGTGCCCTAGATGGAGCGCTTACTGCTGTCATTGTTTGATTCCTTAATGGGATTGACGGTTTATAAATATTTATTTGGGAATGTGAAGTACAAAGTGGCGGCTAACTAGCCGCCATCATTGGGTTATAGCTTGATCTCGAGGCCGATTGTGATAGTGCGTCCTGGCTCAGGCATAGCAACAATTGAGCCTGATGACACCGTGTATCTATCAGTTAGATTAGTGATAGTGGTATAGCCACTAAATGTGTTGTTAAATTTATAATTAGCAAAAAAATCAAGCTGGTAGCTAGCAGGAATTTTGCTGATAGCTTTTGCGCCAGTTCCACTTAAGAATCCAGCTGGGTGGTGTTTTTCGGAGTGCCCTTTATAAGTAAAGCCGATATCGAAGCGATTATTGATAAATGACGTACCAACCGTGGCGACGATGTTTCTTTTTGGTGGAATACGAAGAGGCGTTAAGCTGCCCGAAAAACCTTGATTGTTACAGTTATTAACCCCTTCAATACCTGCAATGAGCGCTGAACATATTTTGATATTTGTGTAATTGGTGTATGAAATAGTACTGTAAAATAAATCGCTTTTATAATTAAGGTTAAGTTCAATACCCGGTAATTCAAAGCTGTCGTAGTTGGTAAAGGTATATTTTACTTGCCATGGTTGAGCATTAGGATCTTTGTTTGGCAATTGCGCTGTTGCCAACATGTTTTCAATTCGGGTATCAAAATAGTTAGCTGATAGCGTTAGGCTATCACCCTTAATTAACGTGTCACTAAAGTGGCTTTCAATTCCTAGCTCAAACGTGTTGCTGTTTTCGGGCGTGACAGGGTAGTCAGGCGAATATGAAAACACTTCATTTGAAACGGTCGTTTCGTATATGTTTGGCATGCGGTACGCTTTGCTGTACTTCGCTTTTAGTGCTGTATTATCAAATAAGCTGTAATAAAGCTGCGCTGTAAAATCTGTTTTTGGATCGAAATTTAGCGCCAGTTCACTTTGGTTATCTTTAGTCTGTGAGTCATGGTGGTTAAGGTTCACGGTTAACTCAATTGGATCTAAATCAAACTGTGCATTCACGAATAAGCTACGGATTGTTTGTTTGCCATCACGAGAGGTGGTTTTATCTCCGTAAAAGTACTTTAGGGACCCTTCTTTAGGTTTAAGGATTTCGTTTTGTAAAGAAACGCCATACATCAATGTAGTTGGCACTGAAATGACATTAAAAGCAGAGGTATTATAAGCACCTAAGCCATGGCGCTGGTTACTGTATTCATGAAAGTATTGCAGTGCATTAGGGCCCAAATTACTGGCCAAGGCGTTATATTGTCGTAATTTTGCGTTGGTTGTCCATACATTGACTTTCAAATCAATTAATGGATTGTTAGTTGGCAAAAAGCGATAGAGTAAGTTTGCGCTATTTACGAGTGCAGACCCCGGCTGCCACTGTGGCATAGTTTCGATGCCAACAGGGATAGTGCCATATTCACCATCAGGCAGTATCCAGAAATCCCCTTCGCGTTGTTTGAACCAGTATGATGCAAGCATTTCACCCGCTTCTTGTTGGTGATGACGTGTATTTAGCTCAATATTATGTTCGTCGTTAAAAGCATATTGTATTTTTGCAAGATAAGACTCACTTTCAAAACTGGTGTTTACTACTTCACCATTTTGATTTACTGGTGGCAATCTTTGCCCCCACTGATACGTTTCAACAAAATTTTCATAACCGTGCTTACCAGCAAAGTAGTTACCAGTTTTTTTATCACTATAGGCAAGCACTGCATTTAATTGATCCGTTTTAAATGCACCCGCGAGTAGAATACCGCCATTATCAAAATCACTGGCGCTATTGTGGTTACGGACCTGATAATACAGCTGCTGGTTGGCATCATCACTGACGGTTGGTGTGTGATTATTGTTGTATGTTTTGAGCTTTATTAATGCGCCAGCATCGGCGTTAGGCTTTAGAATATCACTCGTATTTAAGGTGGTAATATTAACCGTTCCGCCAATAGCACCAGCACTAAATGCAGCGCCTTTAATGGCCGAGCCTTTCTCTACGGCAACAGTGCTGATCAGGTCTGAATCGATATAAGTGCGATCTGAAGTGCCCATATAGCCGCGATTGGTATGGGTTGATTGCAAGCTACCATCAATAAAAATGGGTACCCGACCTTCGCCTTGCACACCACGAATACCTATATCTAATGCGCCAGCTTCATTGCGTAAATTATTAGCATCAATACCGGTAAATGTTGAAAATATGTCTGAATTAGAGCTCCCTTTGTTACGGTCAAGCTCATGGCGATTGAGGTTTATTTTATCGCCATTGATCACGATTACTTCAATATTTTGATCGTCTGTTATTGTCGTTTTTTCATTGATCTGGGTCTTACTTAAATCAGGTGTTTGAGATGATGTATCAGCCGCGATATCGGCTTTGATGATAATGGTGTTATCTATAATTTGCGCGTTAATGCCTGTATTTTGCAATGCATGTGATAACGCATCATGAATTGTTCTTTGGCCATACACTGCAGGTGCTTGTAAATTTCGCAAAATAGCGGCATCAGCAATTAGGCTCATATCTGCTTGCTTTGCTAATTGATTGAGTGCCTGACTTAATGGCTGCTGCGCAATATTGAAGGTTACAATAGTTGATGAGCTTTGAGCCATTGTTGGTAGGCTCAAAGCAAGTCCCAATGCGAAGGCAAGCGGGGTTAACTTAGCATGGTAAGGCTGGTATTTTGGCATTGTAATCGTTCCATATAAAACAAATTGGTTTATATGAAAACGAATGATAATGAGAATCCCTCAATAAAAAGTTATAAAAATATAAAATTAATTAAATTTTACTAATAACTATATGATTATTAGTATTTTTAATTTCAACAGGTAAAACGTGAGGGAGTAAATTTAAAAAGTTATCGAGATCTGTTGCGCTAAAAGTCCCCGACAACATCATATTGCTTACCGTGCTATCAGTAAATTCAAAATGAGTATCATGATAACGATTAAACTCAGCAAACACTTCATCCAAAGGTGCGTTATTAAATATTAAGCGCCCATCACGCCACGCAGCAACAAGATGTGGGTTTACGTTTTGTACAGCCATACCTTGCTCATTAAATAGTACTTGCTGGCCTTGTACTAACTCAATTAAATGTTGCTTGTTTTGCACTTTGACACGCCCGTGTTCGACACTGATTCGTGTGCTATTTTGTTTTTTATCAACACTAAAGCGTGTCCCAAGTACGGTTATTTTTGTGTTATCAGCGATGACAATAAAAGGGCGTTGTGGATCGCTGGCAACATCAAATAACGCGCGGCCTTGGATGAGGTTATTTACCCGTTGATTAGCATCGAAAGCTAATGTCAGGTGAGTTTGCGCATCAAGGCTTAATTGCGAACCATCAGGTAGCGCAACATCAAATTGCTCACTTCGGGCTGATTGATACTGTGCGCTGTAATGTGCACTGGTGTCATTTTGCGGCCAAAATTGATAACTAGTTATGCTGACCATAAATAATGCCACACACGCAGCAATCGCCCACAATGGCGATACACGCTTGGTGGTTGATATATTAAGTTGTGTAATATCACTATCAGAAAATTGTGTTAATAACTGATCTACTTGCTGGCTTTGTTGATATGCCGCCAGGTGCTCGGGGTTGGTATTAAGCCATGTTAAAAATGCGTGCTGTTGGTTTTTACTAAGCCCAGTTTTTTGTTGTTCAAGCCAAGCGTTTGCTTGCTGCTGAAGTTGCAACTGTGTTTGATGACGATCCATTTTCATTTTTCTCGTAATTATTTTTTTAGTGTATCGCGACATGCCAGCATGGCGATTGCCAAATGTTTTTCGACCATACTGACAGAAATACCCATTTGATCAGCGACTTGTTGATAACTCAAATTTTTAAATTTATAAAGCACAAATGCTTGTTTAGTTTTAAGTGGCAGCTGATCAATACAAGTATAAAGTAAATTGAGTTGTTGCTGGCTGGCTAATTTTGCTTCAGGCTCAAAATCAGTAGGTGCGATCAGTTCAATCTCAACAGGTTCTGCAAATTTTTTGCTACGTCTATAGTGATCAATAACAATATTTTTGGCGGTAGTAAAAAATAACGCCCGTTGATGGTTATCGTCTTGGCTTTGTTTATTAGTACGGTTGCTGAGTAGGCGAGTGTAAGCCTCTTGAACTATGTTCTCCGCTTTATCTCGACAGCCTACTGAACGAGAAATAAAGCTTAAGACCTCAGCGTAATATCGTTCCAATTCACACCTGTTTTGTTTCTAAAAAAGGAGGTGGATGCTAGCAGTTTATATCAGTAATGACAATTGTTATCGTTTGCGTGTTCAAGTACACACAAAGCAAAGGGCTTATAGTTGTAGTTTATAACGTATTAAAAAAAGTTAAGTGAACACCCAGTATGTATGCATACATACTGGGTGTTTAAGTAAAGTGAGGTTTAGAAATAGTAACCAATATTGATATTAAAGCGGCGTTCTGTTTCATCGCTGTCGCCAGCACTAGAACCACCAACAAATGGCTGATTACGTGCGTGCACTAAATCAAAGTAAGTAAATAAGCCACCAGCGGCGACAGATACACCCGTTACATTCATCCAGGTGTTTGCACTCTCATCAGACTTGTTGTAAATAATGCCGTAATCATTATAAAATTGCAGGTTACTGACCGGTCCCCATTGAACAGGCACGCTATACGCTACGTTGAATGTGCTCGTGGTTGCGCTGGCGGCAATCGAGTCATAAAACGCATACGAACCAACAGCAATGCGGTTGGTTTCATCTAGGTTATAGTCGTATTCGCCATGTTGTAGCTGAATATTCCACTTATTAATGGTGCTATTAAGGTGTAACGCCCAAGCGTTGTAGCTGCCCGCGCGATCTTGGCCGTCATGTAAACCACCCGCTAGAGCTGAGAGACCCACTTCGGTGGTCATGCCTTCGCCATGGTCAAAATAATAGGCATAGCGGCCTGTAAAGGTATTGTATTCACCAAGCTCTTTTGTTGGCTGTGCGTAAATGCCCTCGTCAACAGGACGGCTCCCTACAATATCATATGAATAGCGGTGACTACGATCTTCAACATAACCATCAACCCCACCAAGTTCATCATTTTTGAAAAAACCTAAGTCAAGCTGCCAATTGTCTGCGACTTGGCGTTTAAATATAACGCCTAAATCATGATCGTCTTCTAAACCAATGTAGTAATTGGTACTAAAAAAGTAGTTATGTGAGTTATAAGGGTCATTACCAAATGGGACTTTGGTAATACCAGCTTGTACTTGCCAATCATCAGCAAATTGATAACCAGCCCATGCAGATTTAATTGCGGTCATATAATCAAAAAAGCGAATTTCACCGCCAATTAATACACCGCCAACCTCACCAGATACGTTTAAACGGAAAATATCAAAGTCAAAATCGCCGCCGCGATTTTTATTTCCATCACTGTACGATGTATGGCTGTAATTAGTACGAATTGCGCCGCCAAATTTAACACCTGATTGGGCTGCTTCGGTGTTGTTCTCAGCTTGCTTGGCGATGGTTATATTTTGCTCTTCAAGCTGTTGATTAACCTTTGCTTGTTTCGCTTTTTCAGCAGCAAGTTGCTGTTGTAATTGCTGCATTTGTTGTTGTAACAGATTAAGCTGAGCTTGCATGGCATCGATATCAGATGCATTTGCAGTGCTAGTTGTTGCGCCTAGCATGGTCGCGAGGGCTAACTGTGAGAGTTTAAGCATGATAAATCGCTAAATTCGAAATGAGTATATATAGAATAAACTATTTCTTAATTTAACCCAAATATCTCAATTTATCGAATAATCTTAAGTTGCTGTTTTAACTAGTTTGAGTTGAGCTCTTACCTTCAGCTGGGCGAGTTATTATTCCAACTTCTAACAGGGGGGCTGCATCGAGACTTTGGGCGTCCATCATGGTTGCAATTCGTTGCATTGATGAGAGTAGCTGACTTTGCTCCCATTCTTCAAGTGCGGAAAACTGCTCAATAAAATGCTCTTGTAGCGGTTGCGGTGCGGCTTGCAAAATAGTTTCACCACTTTCGGTAAGGTAGAGGCTTACTCTGCGCTTATCTAGCTGACTACGTACACGGCTGACTAAATCTCGGTTTTCTAAGCGATCTAAAATATTGGTAACCGTGGCAGGGCTTAAATTTACATTTTGAGCGATGCGACTTGCCGTAATGCCATCTGTTTGCGCCACTTCAGTCATGATCAATAATTGTGGTCCGGTGAGGCCTGATGTTTTATTTAATTGTTTAGAATGAAGGTCAATCGCACGGATCACTTTGCGTAAAGAAACTAGTAACTCGTCATATTTTTGCATTTTTTATCTCATTAGAAGGTGATTTACGGCCAAGGTACGAGCGCAATCAATAAATATTACACATCTAATAAATAGAGTTCAAATAGATGTAGGTGATTAATGGCGTATTAATAGCTTTACAGTGGTCTATGATTGCTTTTTATTTAATTTGAGTTGAAATCAAAATTACTTCATTTCAATGCATTTTAATTAATTGTTTAGAGTACTCATCTTGCTAAAAGAGAGTGACAGAGTGAGAAATTGTAAATTTGACATAAAAACTCACTAAATAATATTTACTAACTGGTTAGGTATTGGGTAAGGTGTGACAGGCTTTTCATTTTTATGGGACGTATTATGAAGTTATCTCCATCTGTAAGCATAGAACAAACTGATTCAGGCTTAGAATATATCAATGTAGCAAGCGAGTTTTGCAGTGCTAAAATCTTCTTGCAAGGTGCGCAACTCACTGAATTTACACCTAGCGGCAAAAAGCCATTAATTTGGGTGTCGAGTGAGGAAGATTACCAAGAAGGTAAAGGCATTAGAGGTGGCATTCCAATTTGTTGGCCATGGTTTGGCGTAAACCCTAACCCAGAATGGCCGATTCATGGTGTTGCGCGCACTAGTCTTTGGCGTGCGGATGAAGTGGCTGAGCAAGATGATGAAATTAAAGTGAGCTTAACTTTACCAATGGCACAGGTGGATGAAACTTATTGGCCGCATAAATCTAAATTAAAAGTTGAGTTTATCTTAACGTCAAAACTTGAAGTGCGTTTGACGACTACAAATTTGAGCAGCGAAACCATTACCTTTACCCAAGCATTACACACTTATTTCCCCACCCCTTCAATTGTTGATACTAAGGTTGATGGCTTGCAAGGTTCGAAGTATATAGAGTTTGACGAAGGGCCATTTGATCAAAATGAACTAGTTGGTTTTGCTCGTGAAACAGACATGGTTTATACCCAAGCATCAGAAACACAGCGTATTATCACGCCAGATGGCATTATTGAAGTCGGCCGTGAGAACTCAAGCTCTTGTGTATTGTGGAATCCATGGATTGATAAATCAAAGCGCTTATCTAATTTTGCTGACGATGAGTATCACACAATGCTTTGTTTAGAAGCCGCAAATGTAATGAATGACAGCGCGGTTGTTGCGCCCGGTGAAAGTCATACCCTAGCTACGACAATTAGCTGGGTATAGTCTATTTACTCACCTCATTTAAGCCAACTCACTATGTGGGTTGGCTTTTTAAGGATTTAACCACTGTGTTCGAAAACCATCAGCTAGATACTTTACCAAAACACCATATTATTGACTTTAAACCCCTTGCAGACAAAGCATTACTTTATACACAACTTAGTTGGTTGCTTTTTTATGTACCAGTTATGGCTGTATTGGCTGGTGTATGTGTGTTTAATGACGATTTTTCTAATTTTGCACAAACGCCTTTATTGATTGGCTTACCGATTATTTTACTGATCTCGTTAGCTTACAATGTGATAAGTGTGCGATTGAGGGGCGTGGCAGTACGTACTCATGATATTGCTTATCAAAAAGGGGTTATTTGGCAGCAAGTAACAATTTTACCGCTTTCTCGCATACAGCACACAGAAATTCACAGGGGCCCGTTGGAGCGAAGGCTAGGGCTTGCGAGTTTACGTTTATACAGTGCAGGTGGCATGAGCGCTGATTTAAATATTAGCGGGTTAAGCCATGATGATTGTAAAGATATCCGTCAGTTTATCCAAAAATACACCGAAGACAGGCAAGCGACCGAAAGTGAAGATTTAGTGGTTGAAAAAGTTATCGACACTGGTAATGAGCAGTCAAATGGGTAATCTAAAATGGCAGCGAGTATCGCCTTGGGCGCTGGTTTATTTTGTGCTGCACTTTGCTTTTCGTTTTGTAAAAGACGGTATATTTAACCTTTTGCCTATTGGTATTGTATTTGTCACACAGGTACAGGACAAATTGTTTTGGGGGCAAATAGCGGGATCGGTGGCTGTTGTAGGATTACTCGTTTATTCGTTTGCTTATTATATAAATTTTCGATATTGCATTTCTGATGATCACGAAATCTTACTCAACAAAGGTGTATTTAAAAAAGAGCGCCTGACTCTTAATTTTTTACGCGTACAAAACGTTAATATCGCTGAACCATTTTATTTTAAACCGCTAGGCTTAGTTAATTGCATTTTTGATGCCGCAGGGAGTACCAGCCAAGAGGCCGTTTTGCCTGGCGTTACCGTTAATTATGCAGAGCAGATGCGTGAGCGTGTACTGGCTTACAAACAAACGCAACAACCAGATGCCACTGCGCCAGAGGCGGATGATTTAGATGCAAGTGAACCACACCAGTGCCTTACATTAAGCAATAAAGAAGTCGCAAAGTTTGGTCTGATGTCGAACATGGCGATTTTAGCGCTGGCAGCGCTTGCGCCTTTTATGAATGTTGTATTTGAGTTTTTAGAAAAAGCAGTCATTAACCGTCTTGAGTCTTTTTATCAACAAGAAGTAGGCATGCTGGTAAATGCAGCTGCACTCGCTGTTTTTTCATTATTCGTATTTATTGTGCTAATCGCAGTATTACTGTCGGTGTTAATGTCGTTGATCCGCTTTTATAATTATGAGCTGTACTTTCATGGTGGAAAATTTAAGCGTATATCTGGGCTATTAGAGCGTCACCAGTTATCAGTGAGTCTTGATAAAGTTCAATCTATGCTTATTAAACAAAACCTTGTCGCACGTTTATTAAAGCGCTATACAGTGCAATGCTTGCAAGCAACCAGCGGTGGGTTTACTGCGGGCGCTAAAAGTAAGCAAAGCTTAGTCATGCCGGTGCTAACACTTGAGCAGGTAAAGCAAGCTTGCCAATGGGTGCATCCTTGGATTAATACCGAGGGATTTGATTTTAAAACGTTGAATTTTAAAGGAGTCGAAAAGGCGTTATTGATTAAAAATCTATTCTTATATGCATTTTTGCCGAGTTTGATCTTTGCTATATTTGGTTACTTTAATGAAGTAATAAACCCCTTTTATAGTGCGCTTAGTTTTACCCTACTCAGCATGTTAGTTTATTTATCTTATAAGCGTTATGGCTACTATTTCTATCAATATAAAGGTCGCTATTACGGTGTATTTCGCAGTGGTATGATCGGTGTTCAATACCGTGTGTTTGAATTATACAAAGCACAAAGTACGTATAGTGTAAGCACTTATTTTATGCGTAAAAGCGGCTTGAAAAGCATGTATATACAACTTGCGGCAGGCACTGTTTCAATGCCATACCTCAAGGCAGATGTAGCAAATGAGATAATTGACTTTACTTTATTTCAAGCTGAATCAGATCAACGCAGTTGGATGTAGTTAAATAAACCCAATTGCAAATAGTTATCAATTGCATTGATCTATTTTTAATTCTCACTATACTTAATGCCACCTTATCTCATTCATTGGAGGTTATGATGGCATTAACGCTTTGTTTAATTGCTTTTTGCTGTGTGCTGGTACTAATGTGTAATGTGCGTTGCGAGAGTAAAAAATCACAATTATGTGCCCGTTGTGGCGTGTTCGTTATTGGAGGCTTGATCACTTTAGCCATGTATAGCGCAGGATTAGGGGTATTACGTACCGTATTTGTGTTTGTTATCTCAATTTTTATCGTCAGTATGCTGGTCAGTTTAGTGCGACCGCTGGAGCTTGATTAGTTGTAAAAGTAGCACACGCTTTCTTACATTTTAATGCTCTCTTTTTATCTTGGTTATGGCCATAATAACGCCAATATAAAGATTCAGGGATCATGATGAAAAAGACCTTACTTGCCGCAGCGCTATTAGTTGCTACTAACGCACAGGCCGCTGTGCAATGGCAAACTATTCATACTGAGCATTTTAATGTTCACTTTAGCCCCGAAAGTGCTGATTGGGCTCGCTCAGCAGCCAATGAACTCGAAATTGTTCGTAGTAAAGTACTCAAACAACAAAACCGGGCGCTTGACGAAACCGTCGATGTGGTGGTGTTTGATCCTCTTAATGCCGCCAATGGTTTTGCATTACCAGTATCTAATAAACCATTGATGGCGCTTTTTACCACCCCCCCGCAGTCAGATACCGTTATTTCAAATAGCAGTGGTTGGCAACAGCTTCTTGTTTTGCATGAATATATTCATTTAGTTCATTTAGCGCAGCCAACGCGAAGTCATTGGCGCCAAGAATTGCGCGATATATGGGATGTATATGATATCGCGCATAGCGAAATACCGCGTTGGGCAGCTGAAGGGTATGCAACTTTGCTTGAATCTAAAATGACCGGGCGCGGGCGGCTCTTTGATAATTATAGCGAAGCAATCCTAATTGAATTTGCACAGCAAGGCGCATTACCAACTTATGGACAGTTAAGTAGCACTGAAGGTGGCTTTATGGCTGGCTCAATGGCGTATTTAATGGGTGTGCGCTATTTGAATTGGCTCGAGATTAATTATTCGCAGCAAACGCTCGATGCAGTATGGACGCGGATGCAAGGCGTTAAAAACCGTGAATTTGAAGAGGCGTTTACGGGCGTTTTTGGTGATTCACCGAGCAAACTTTATCGACGTTTTGTTGCTGAATATACTTTTCAAGCTATGAGCAAAGAGCAGGGCGAACAGGCGCTTACAAGTAAGCTGTGGCTTGAACTAGATTTATACGCGAGTAACCCTGCATTATCACCAAACAATCAACAGTTAGCTGTGGTTGAACGCGACCGTGATGGTAAAACTCAACTTAAAGTTTATAGCACGCAAGATAACGAAGAGGCATCAAAGAGGTTTAATAAGCAGCAGCAAGCGCTATTAGCTGATGATCCAAACGATATTATAGATACTGCGCCAAGTGTATTTAAGCGTAAGCAAAAGCACATTCTTAACCAGATTAATCATGCGGGTATTCAAAATCCACAATGGTTAAATGATGAGGTAATTTATTTTGGCGCTTTTAGTACTGAGGAGGAGGGCGCTAACAACCGAGTTGCAGATGTTTTTAGCTGGAATACGCAAACCGGTGACATTGAGAAACTGACTAACTTGGCAGGTATTAGACGTTTTAGTATTACTGATAATGGCCAAACACTCTATGCAGAGCAAGTGCGTGGTGGCTATTCTGAATTAGTTCGATTTGATGTCCAAACAGGTGTAAGTCACGCATTATTTGAGAAAGATTTAGCAGTTGTTTATGACTATCCAGTCCTTAGTCCAGATCAGCAGCAGTTAGCGTTTATAAAAACCGAGTTTAATCATAATTGGCAGTTGTATATACAAGATTTGCATGGTGCTAAAACGGTCGCGGTGCCCATGCCCGTAGGTTATCAATATCTTTCTCAGCCGAGTTGGAGCAGTGATGGAACTTCGGTACTTTTTGTTGCTGGATTAAATGGTGCTACAGATATTTATCGCTACAATTTAGCCGATGAAAGCTTACACAAATTAACTCAAGGGCAGCAGGCTGTTGCTAACCCACTTGCTATGCTGGATGACTCAGTGCTGTATTTTTCTATTGGCAGCGATGGCCCCGATGTGATGCAACTAAGAGTCGGTGATAATGCAGAGCTGGTCACTGATTTTGCGCCAAATAGTATAGCCCCAAAGTTGGTTGTTGATGAGCATACTTTGCCTGATGCTAAAGTTTATATGCAGCCGATAGGTGAGCAAACTAACTATGATATTTGGCAACAAAAAGCCACTTTAGCACTGGGGGAGCAATATAACTCAGCGTCAGCATCGTTATTTAGTCTAAGTGTAAAAGGCAGTGACTTACTTAAGCAGTTAGATTGGCAAGCAGGATACAGTATTGATCTACATGACTCTGCACTTAAAGGGGCGTTTGGGCAAGTGCGATACAGTGCACTCCCCGTTAAAATTAATGCCGAGTTATTTTCGTATGACCTTAATGCCGAAAAGCAGTATCAAACAGCCTTAAGTGCGCATTATGTTGCAACTGGGGGTTATCTGTCTGCAAATCTGCCACTACGCTTTGGCGAATTTAAGCTAGAGCCGGAGTTGGCATATAACTACACCGATTATGAGTATGCAGATAAATCCCTTAAAGATAATGCTAGCCAATGGTTACGAGCAGGTGTGAAGCAATCATGGCATTATGATCAGCAAGTATTTGCTATTGGCCAGGAGGTTAATGCCCGATGGTACACAGGCAAAGCACAAGCAAAGAGTTGGCAAGGTTATGATTTAGCTGCGAAGGTGTTTGGACAAGCCTATGATGTACCAATGTACGTTAGTTATCAGCAGCAATATCGTGATGATACACACCTTGTAATAGGTGGCTTTAGTTCATCGCTGATTTCAGCTAAAACGCACAGTGACATTGTATTTTCACCCGAGCTTCCTTTTTATAGCACTGTAGGTCAACGTTATCAGGGGTATGGCGGCGGTATTAGCTTGGAAGAGGGAATGCCATGGCTTTACTATAAACAGCACCAGGTGGATAGCCAAGTATACGCACAAAGCTATGGATTGAAGTGGCAAGGCCCTTTCAATTTTGGCTTAGGCCCTGCGGGCCTAAGTGATCTTAATTTTGATTTTGGTTTAGTCAGGGTTGAAGGTGACAGCTTTGAAGATGAGCTTAGAGGTTGGTTAGGGTTTTATTATTCTCTTTAATAGTGAAAGAGGCTTTTAAAGGCCTCTTTCAGCTTATCTATTCGTTATGTGTTTAATGGGTGTTGTTGCTTTTGCTGTCGGTTTTTTTGCGATTGTTTTTTACGTTTTCTGCGGCTAAACCATAGGTAAAAGCCAGTACCTGCAAGCCATACAGGGCTTAAACCAATCACGCACCATAGAATTTTACTGATTAACCCTGCAAAGTAGCCAAAGTGTAATTTTCTAAAACTATCAATAACTTTCCAGCCTACGGCTACTTCGCGAATATCCCAGTTAGCCATGTGTTTTCCGGTTAACTTGTTGTAAGTAACAGTATTTGCGTATTCACTGGCTAATGGGTTGTTGCTATCAACTTCACCAAATAAGGTAATATTTTCATCAGGCTCTAATGGCATAACTAAAAAAGTGGTATTAAACGTTGGCATTTGCTTTTTACTATCATCAAGAATAGCTTGAAAATTAATGGCATCGCTGTGCAGGTTTTTGGTCAGTACAAAGTGTTCTTCTTCTGCATGTTCAATCACCTCGTGATACCACACAGCCCAGTTAAAATAACCCCCCGTGATCGCTAAAATTAAAATAATCGGCGAGCCAAGCACACCTGTCATTTTGTGAATGTCACTCAGCACTATTTGTAACGTTGCACGCCAGCGCACTGAGAATAAACGCTGCCAAAATTTACGATAAATAATTAACCCTGTAATACCTAGTACAAGTAAAAACAATGCGAAGAAAAATCCTAAAACAGTGCCCGTTTGCCCTGGCAGTGCTTTTATGTCGTTGAGTAAAAAAGTGTAATGTAGTTCTAAAAACCAATCAGTGAAATAGTGACTAGTGCCTACCGGTTGAGAGAGAATGTCACCTGTATATTGATTTAAATGAAATTTATGCCAAATCCCCGTTCCGCGTTCAACTAAATAAACCCGATCAGCAGTATCATCACTAAATATTTCCCAGCTCCCGATCACGAATCGTGGGAATGCATTTTCGGTAATGGTAATTAAGCTATCGATTGGCTTTCGCTCAGAGGACGACGGCACAACAAAGTGGCTGTCAGGCATGAGTAAACCGTCTATTTCACTTTTAAATACTAATATGCTGCCAGTAATGCTGATCACAATCAGTGGGATCAATGCACAAAGAGCAAACCAACTATGAACTTTAAACAGTGTTTTTCTCATAAACCCAGTAATTACAACAGTAAATAATGGCGTATGATAACAATTCGCAATGTTATTTCAATTGCTGTTATTGTTTTTTAACATTTACAGCAGTAAACCAGCGGGAGATAACAGGAACTGTAATGGTAACTTGCCAGTTGACGAGTGAGTTTATTTTGGCGCATTATCTGCAGGTATTATCATCATTTATTCTGGTATTTAGTTTTTTACCGTTACTTAATAAAAATCACAGCGTGTCAGGGTTATCGTTAGCATCAAGTTGACAGTGAAGTGTTCGCACAGAGCTATGGCATTAAATGGTAAGACTCAATTGGCTTTGGCCTAGCAAGTGCGGGTATCAATGATCTTCATGTTGATTTTGGTTTGGTAAAAAGTAGAAGGCGATAGCTTCGAGGGTGAGCTAAGAGGATGGTTAGGTTTTTATTACTCTCCTTTATTACGCTAATGCCTTGATGTACTTCAAGGCATTTTACTTAACCGACTTCAAACCGCCGATACTCTTGCTGAATTTGTTTGGGTTGGGCTCATTTCTTTTTAGTAAAAACTGACGCCAGCTTTGCAGCATATACACTGCGCTGCGTCTCATCTCGCTCAAGCTTTATAGCTTGCTCCAACAGCCTTCTAGTGGCACCTAAATGACCTTGTTGATAGCGAATTTTTGCTAATGCTACATAGGGCTCTGATAAGTAAGGGGCTTTATCTATGGCTTGATTGATATATTTTTTAGCAGGCAGATATTGCCCGCTTAATGCCTCAGTTTCACCTAACACAATTAGCTGATAAGGATCTTTCTCCGTTAGATCTAATTTTTGGTTAATCTGTTCAACCAGCATCTCATTGCCAATATCTTCAGCCAATGATTTGTAATTGCTTAATAAGTTTAAGCTTTCTAGTTGATGGTCAAATGCACTTTGGTAAATACGATGAGTTGTTGCTTGATCATTCACGCGTTTGTGAAGAATAGCGGCTAAATTGAACAACTCAGGGTCATCAGGCGTGAACGTATTGGCTTTCGTTAATAAGCTATAAGCTAAATTGTAGTTTTCTTGCAACAGCGCTTCTGCTGCGAGATTACTGTAATACTTTGCAATGAGATCGTTAATGTCTGCACTACCAGAGTAAAAACTCCCTCTTGATGGAAAGTAATCAACGATGACACCAGGGCGGATAAAAGCGATTTTACCTTCTTGCTTTTTAAGTGGTTTATACAGCTTTGTTCTAAAATGATTTGCGATAAATACCAAATTACCTTCTTTGGCGTAAACAGGCTCACTGGTCATTTCTTGAAAGGCTGTTTCAAGCCCAATAACATTGGCATATGCTTGAGTCACAATGGCTAGGCTTATACAATTGCCGTGGGCTTTCTCGAGCGCTTGCGAAGCCGTTAACGTATCACCATGGTAAGTAAACCCGTCTAAACTGCTTTCAATGTAATTATATAAAATGAGTTCGTCAGATTCGCCTAGTAAGCGGTTCGCCTTTACGTAAGCAATAAATTTTTGCTGTTCTTGCTGTGGAAGTTGAAAAAGTTGCTGCTGAGCAGGCACGAATTCAAGTGTGAATAGCGAATGATTAATCAGCTGCGTTAGTGAGGGGGGCTCCTGAGTTGAGGGGGCTTTGGGTGTTGTAGTTGAGGCGCACCCCGCCAGTAAACCTAAAAAAAATATAAAAGAAAACTTCATAATCTCTCCGCTTATTCTTAAATTACGCTGAAGCGCACTTTATAATCAAGCAAGAAAATCAGCCTGGGTTGCCATCTCTTCCTTACTCAATTTGATGCTAAACATGTGTAAAAGCCGTTTATACTGTAATGTAAACTTGCCAACAAAGCTTGTCTTTTTTTTCATCAATAGTTGCTTGCGAAAATAAGTTATATACAATGCCGCGCCTTATATAAAACAAATAAAAACAGTGATTTACAATTTTAATTTATTTTGTTTAAAGTCTGATAACTTATTAACCAATTAATAACGAGCGAGGTTTATTTTGGCGCATTATCTGCCGATATTATCATCATTTATTCTAGTATTTAGTTTTTTACCGTTACTTAATAAAATACGTAAAAATCGCAGTGTGTCAGGGTTATCGTTATTGATGATGACATTTGGTGTTGCGCAAAGTGTCTACTTTATTACTTTTAATTTATACTTTGAGCGGTATTACATGGTGTTACCGTTTGTAGTGACTGGTGGTTTAAGCGGCTTGATTTTGTACTATTTTGCCCGCTATAACGCAAAGCGAGAGGAGCGAATTCAATTAGCAGCGATGCTTGGCTTCTCACTTTTACCATTTTTACTCTTACTAAACCCTGAGCTTGAGATTGCAAAAGTGCTGACGTGGTTAACGTTTGTAGGGCTAATTATGAGTTCGGTAAGGGTAATGCCACAAACTTATAAAACACTACGCAGTGGCGATATAAGTAACTTAAGTGCGCGTTACTTTAGCCTGCAATTTTTAGCGGGTGTGTGTGGTTTATTTGCAGAATTGGCGATGGTTGTACCAAGCACTTCGCATATCTTAACATTTGTGATGATACTACTTACTAATGCCGCACAACTGGGCTGTATTCAATACTATAAAATGCGCCCTGCAATAATCTAAAATGTGCTTGAATAGCCAACAATTAATTCCAAACCAGCTGATTGTATGGCAAATTACCCTATCTTAAAATAAAAAGGATAGGGTATGAATTGGAATCAGCTCGGTTATTTGTGTCGATTATATTCACTAGCAAATGATCTTAACACTACCCAGCAAAATCAATTACGTTCAGCGACTCACTTAAAAATCTATAAAGCAGGGCAGCCTGAAAGTCAGCTTGCAAAAAAATTAGCGGCGCAGTTAGTCGGCAATCCAAATCCGAGTGAGCAAAAGCAATTATCAGCTTGTTATAGCACATTGCCAAAAATCATCGCATCCCCTTCCTTTGACTATAAAGATAAGCTTAGTTATCTAGCTGCTTTGTTCGTTATTTTTATTGCGATTAGCACTATCTATCAAGTGTTTGTGCTCCCTACTTTTTCAGAGGTGCTTAGTTCTCATAATATCAATGTGGCAGACTCGTTAATGCAATACACTCAGTATTGGTATGTTGGTATTGTCGTGTTAGCAATGCTATTTGCAGTTGTGTGCTTTACTATTTTTAAACTACGAGAGGCATGTAATTTAGCCTCACCAGATTTATTTTTGGGAATACGTGGCTTATTTATTCCTAAGCAGATAAAACAACAATACGCTACTTTGATGGCAGTTCTTGGCTTTTTTGAGCGTGGCTCAAAAGACCGTTCAGCTTTACCCGAAATCATGTATTTAGAAAGCTGTCAATTACATGGACTGGCGATAAGTGATGAATTTGCATTTTTAGTAGAGCAAAAGCTGCGGCTATTAAATGACACGATTAAAGTCTATATCAACAAGCTCATTTACCTATTCACCGCTATTTTAGTTTTAATCATTTGCTTGTTTTTACAACAAGCATACAAACCTATTTTTATGATTGGAGAAATAGTATGAGGCATAAAGGATTTACACTCATTGAGTTAATGGTCGTTGTGGCTATTATAGGTATTTTGGCGTCTGTTGCATTGCCGCAATATAGTAAATACTTACAACGCAGTGAATTGGTTGACCCCTTGGCAATGGCGGCTGCAATTCGCGAAGACGTCACTGCTTTTTATTTAGAGCAAGGGCGATTTCCTGCAAATAATGAACAGGCAGGCGTACCCGCGAGTGAATTTTTAATTGGTAATCGCGTTACTGGGATCAGCGTAGATGGCGGCGCCATTCATATTAGCTTAGGTAACAAAGCTTCTGCGCCTTTACAAAATACGGTACTTACATTTCGTCCTGCGGTTGTGATGGGGAGCCCAACAAGCCCGATTGCTTGGCTGTGTGGGTTTGATAAACCTGTTACTGGTATGCAAGCGATAGGGGAGAATAAAACCACAGTCCCTAAAGATATTTTGCCCTCTTCGTGTTTAAACATTAAGTTATAAATACCTCATTAATTAGGAAAGCAGATGCAATTAACGATTCATCAAATTGATGCATTCACCAGTGAATTATTCAAAGGTAACTATGCTGCGGTAATCGATGTTGAAGCGTGGCTAAGTGATGAGCTTATGCTACAAATAGGCGCTGAGAATAATGTGTCTGAAACCGCGTTTACGTGCAAACAAGCCGATGGAAGCTTTGCAATACGTTGGTTTTCACCATTAATGGAAATTGATTTTTGCGGCCATGCCACACTTGCCGCCGCTTTTGTGTTGTGTGAACAGCATGATGTAAAGCAAGTAACGTTTCATGCACCTGCGGTAGGTGAGCTAATTATCAATAAAAATGATGATGCTAGCTTTGCTATGACCTTCCCGAAGCAAGCACCGAGTGAGGCTGAGAATATACCTTCAGAGTTGTTTGATGGCTTGTCTATACAACCAATTAAGGTGTTGAAAAATCAGCAGGCTTACTTTGTTATTTATGAAAATGAGGAAGATGTCGTTCACCTTAAAACAGACTCTAGTTTGCTCAAAACCTTATATCCGTTAGATGTAGTTGCGACGGCTAAAAGTACAGAATATGATTTTATCTCACGTTATTTTTGGCCTGCAAGTGGTGGCGATGAAGACTTTGTAACTGGCTCAATTCATACGGGTCTTGCGCCTTACTGGGCGCAGCAATTAGGTAAAAAGTCACTCAGCGCGTATCAAGCTTCAAGCCGGGGTGGGCATATGCAATGTGATGTAGGTGATCATACAGTGACTTTAACAGGGCGGGCTGTACGCTATATGCAAGGCACGATTTATTTATAACTGATATTTATAACTGATATTTATAACTGCTATTTGGTGCTGCCTTGCGGAAGTTTAATGGTGATTTGCGCGCCATGTTCGGTATTTGCTAACTGTAGCTGGCCGTTGTGCTTTTGTATTATGTCGTTACATAGTGCGAGTCCAAGCCCGTTGCCGGTTTTTTTAGTGGTGTATAAAGGCTGGATTGCGTGCTCTAGATTAGCAAAACCTGGGCCGTTGTCGGTCAGTTGCAGTATTTGTATATCGGCTTGGTGAAAGCAACGTAAGGTTATACATGCAGGACTGTGAGTGGCCTCAAATGTATTTTTAAATACATTAATTAACAGTTGCTCAATAAGTAGCTTATCAGCAAAGCATTGCGACTGGCCTGCAAAATTAAGTTGAATATTTTGCTCGGCAGCATTGAGAGTCGCCAAGACTTTTAAATCAAAGTAGTGTGGCTTTGCTGCAGGCAAGCGGCTTAATTCTGAGTAGGCTTTTATAAACTGCAGCAGTGATTCACTGCGTGATTTTACTCGCGTTAATACTTGTCTTGTTTGTTTTTCATTTAGTGTTTCTGTGCTTAGTAGTGTATCTGTCATAGATGCCATGGGGGTCAGCGAGTTATTTAACTCATGCGATAAAATACGAATTAAATCAGCTTGGGATTGACGTTTTGCATCTTGCAGTTGATGACCAATATAACTGGCGGTAATAAGTGTTTGTTTTGTATCATTGAGCGCAATACGTTGCACTTGCCAATTTTGATTTAATTTAGCATGACTACATTGTTTATCTTTAACTGTAAAACCGCATTCAGCCATACTCATACCCCGTAGTAGCGGCGTTTTAAGTTGCTGATACATCGGATGATTGAAGAAAATAAGCTGCTCTTGCTCGTTAAATAGGGCTACTGGGTGGGGCCAGTGTTGAAATAGCCCGTCGATCAAATGCGTTGATTGTGGTGCAGGCTTGTTAAATAGCGTTTCAATTTGTGCACCGAGAGCCGTCCATGGTGAGCTTGGATCTTTGTAACCTAAGCTAAGGTTACTTTGCCCTTGCTGTTTTGCATCAATGTAGGCTTGCAGCTGAGCAACAGGCGAAAAATAAGCGTTAAATAGCCTGTAGATACACATAATAAGCAGGTAACCAAGGCAAATAGCCAAAGTGGTAGTTAGCAGTACGTCTTGGCTGAATTGGTAAATCCAGCCTGTACTTGGCACAATAATAGCGCAAAAAATACCAGTGAACGTGCTAATTACCTTGGCTTTATGGCTCACTTTAAAGTTACTCATCAAACCCCTCTAGTTGGTATTTTTCCATCCGTCGGTACAGCGCATTACGTGAAATACCTAAACTTTTTGCCGCCGCAGTTATTTGTTGGTTATGCTGTTGTAGTACGTCAGTGATTCTTTGTTTTTCAAGCTCTTCAAGTGTGAGTTGTGGAATTAATTGGCTTTTACTTGTTTGGCTATCCAGCATTATATGGGCTAATTCGATGACACTCTGCGTGCAAATCAACATAGCGCGTTCTATTACATGGCTTAGCTCACGAATATTACCGGGCCAGCTATGGTTGCATAGCAGCTCTTCAACGCTTAGGGATAATGTGCAAGGCGACTTGTTATATTTACCAGCAAACTGATTAATAAAATGTGCGGCGAGTGGCAATATATCGTCTTTTCGTTCACGCAGAGCTGGGAGCGTGATCACAAAGGTGTTTAAGCGATAATATAAATCTTGGCGAAATTGCCCGTTTGTAATCGCGCTGGCTAAGTCTTGATTGGTTGCTGCAATTAGGCGTACGTTAACCTGCTCACTGTTGTTTGCGCCCAGCGGTGTAAATTCACCGGTTTCGAGTACTTGCAATAATTTAGGCTGTAAATGAAACGGTAAAGTGCCTATTTCATCCATAAATAAGGTGCCATTTTTGGCGCGGCTAAACGCACCAGTGCGGTCTTGCTTAGCGTCGGTAAACGCGCCTTTATGATGACCGAATAGCTCACTTTCAAATAGAGACTCTGCAACAGCACCCATATTTAGGCTCACAAAGGGGGCTTCACTGCGTGCGCTTAATTGGTGGATACGCTTGGCTAGTTGTGATTTACCCGTGCCGTTTTCTCCTAAAATTAATAAGTTAGCATCGGTTGGTGCAAGCTGTGTTATTAGGGTATTGAGCGATTGCATCGCGCTGGAGTATGCTATCCAATCACTTTGTGTCGGCTGCGTAGTAATAGGCTTAATGTGATTAGCTATTTGGCTGAGTAATTTTTCTTTTCGCCATGGTTTTTCAATAAAATCTTTAGCGCCAGTTTGTAACCCGGTTACTGCAAGTTCAATATTTGCCCATGCAGTCATTAGCATAACGGGAATATCCAATGGCGTGATTTGCTCTAGTAGTGCAAGACCTTCCTTTCCTGAAGTTGTATCACGGGTGAAGTTCATGTCCAGTAACACCAGCGCAGGCGTTAACCGACAGAGCAATTGCATGCATTGGCTTGGTCCATCAGCTTCAACCACACGATAGCCTGCCTGCTCTAAAAGTAGTGATAGGGCAAAGCGAATGTCATCGTCGTCATCAACAACTAAAATAGTGTGTGGGGTCATTGTGGTTGTAATGGCAGCGTATGCTGCCATCTCCTTAAAAGTTTATTGCTCTCTAAGCGCACGCATAGGGTCAGCATTAATAATACGCCATACTACCAAAACAATGGCAATAAAGACGATAGCAATCAATAAACTAGTGAATATTGTTAGTGCTTGCCAAGAAAATGCTGGCAACATAGGAATTGCTTTTTGTAGCGCTAAATAAAGACCGCAGGCGAGGGTAATAGCAATAGCTAGCGCACTCAGTAGTAAGCCATTAAAGCTTTTTAATGTTCGCTTCATTAGGTTAATACGGCTTGCGCCGGTTGCCATGCGTATTGCAAGTTCAAAGCGTTTTAATTCTGTAAAGCTCATCGCCATACCATTACTACCTACGGCTGCAAGTAGTAAAGTTAATAGAGATAACGCACTGATAAAATAAAACTGTACGCGCTGCGGCATTGTTTGTTCTGCCCAGCGCTCATCAAGTGTGCGTGCATCTACTTCAACCACTTGTGGGTGAGCATATTGAATCGCTTGCATAATGGCATGTTTGTCAAAGCTCTGCCCTGGTGGTAGCTGCATAGCAATATTGATCCCAAAATTAGCATTATCGTGCGAATAACTGTAAAGCATAGTTGGATAGCCCTGATCTTTTGCCATCATGGTGTAATTGTCTGCGATTACTCCAATAACTTGACGATTAGAAACTTTTTTACCTATTACCGATTCAATCGTGCCATCTGTGGACAATTGCTTGGCAAAGGTTTCGTTGATCAATGCCACAGGCTCTAAATTTAGATACTGCGTTTGAGTCATATTCTGCCCTGCTAGCAAATTGAGCTTATAGGTCTGTAAATAATCAGGCGCAATATTAATCGTCATATAGGTAAAGCGCTCTTGTGTTTGCTCATCCTCAGTCATATTTATGACGGTATTAAAACTAAAGGGTTCGCCTTGGCTTTGTAGTGGGGTGATATTGGGCTGCACTTGGAGGATTGCTTGCTCAAGTTGATTTTTTATTTCGAGCGCCCCCTGATAGCGTTGCTTAGTTTTTTGCTCTGCGGCCTCAGGATCTTGTGCGACTTGCGCTACTTTTTCCTCAATTTCAGCACTGTCTAAAATCGGATCATCGTTACTTTGTAGACGTACATTGGCTATTAGTGTATTTCCTGGCTCAAAACCTAAGTGAATATTTAGCTTATCGTAGGCGGTATTTGCCAGCATAGCGGTGCCCGTTAAAATAACCGCAGCGGAGCTTAACTGTGCAATAAATAACACTTGACTAAGACGGGTCACTTTACCTGCATTGACACCCTTATTACCGTTATTAAGGTTGCTAATTAGTTGTGTTTGATCAAACTGACGGGTTGATAAAAATGCAAAAAATAAATTTATCGTCAGCACAATTGCAACCGCAACAGCAATAGTTATTGCATCAATTTGCACTAGTTCAAGCATCGCGATATTACCACCACTGATGATAGGTAATAGCCTAATCAGCCAAGCTGCACCTAACAAACCTAATACTGCGGCGAGTAAAAAGGTGCTCAGGTTTTCTAAAAAGCTCATTACTAATAATTTGTTGCGTGATGCGCCCATACATAACTGTGTGGCAAATTCTTGTTCGCGTTGTTGGTAATGGGCAATAAATAGGTTTAGTAGGTTGAGGCTTGCCATTACGAGTAAGATGACCACAGTTGCTAATAAAAACAACAGCATGGTTTGCTGATCTTCCATCAGGTTATCGCGATATAAGGTTGCCGTGCTTTCTGGGGCCATGCTCTCAAACATTTGTTTCATAGGGCCAAGCTGTTCACCTTGGTCAAGATAATACTGCTGCCAAAAACTCTCCATGTCATCGGCCGTAAATGCACGTTCGGTTTGGCGAAATAGGGGCTGCAGGCTGCCATCTATCGTCATTTGTGTAGGCATTGCTGCTTTTTCGGCTAAATCATAATAACGCCAAACTTGTTGAGTATATTTTTCATCGTTATCGGAATTAAACGATGAAAAGTCACTGACCACTCCGCGAATTTGCACCGATGTGGCGTCTATTTGTAATGTTTGACCTATTGCATTTACGTTTTTTTGAAATGCGCTTTGCCATAAACTCTCAGAGATCCACACAGAGTTTTGAGTATTTACTTTGTTTGGTTGTTCACCTAGTAGCAGGGTTCCTCCGACCATGGTCATAAAGTTATTACTGGCATCAAAACGTGACACTGGGTAATTCGTTTCATGCACTTTTACCGCACTTTCGTCAGCTTGGTATGCAGCAAACTGGCCGTATCCTTTGTATTGCTCAGCTAATAGTGCCAAGCGCTTAGCAGTAAACATAGAAACACGCATGTCTTGTGAAACCGCCATGGTACGGTTAATGACATGCAGGCTGTTTTCGTCTTTTATATCAGGTAAAGGTTTAAAAATAAGATGGCTACTCATGGCGACAACAGCAAGCACCGCTGCCAACGTTAAACTTAACGTAAGTAGAATTGGCAGTGACAAGCGTGGCAATGTAAATAGCCGTAAAACACCGTGACGTAATGCGCGTAGATAAAAACTCATGCAACGGCCTCCTGATGTTCAACCAATACTTTACCATCAAATAAACGGATTTGACGCTGTGCCATTTGACTGTAACGTTCATCATGCGTCACCATAACAACGGTGGCACCTTGCTTGTTTAAATCAAGTAACAGTTGCATTACAGCATCGCCGTTTTGGCTATCTAAGTTACCGGTTGGTTCATCTACTAGCAGTAAGTCAGGGTTGCCTACTAATGCGCGAGCGATTGCAACGCGCTGCTGCTGTCCGCCAGATAACTGGTTTGGTTTATGATCTAAGCGTGCACTCATGTTTACCGCAGCTAGCTGTTTCTCCACTGCGGTTTTTATTTCTTTGCTAGATGTGCCGCGGTGCTCCAATGGCAATGCCACGTTTTCAAATACAGTTAGGCTATCAATTAAATTGAATGACTGAAATACATAGCCAATATGCTTGTTACGTACGCTAGAGCGTTGATCAACTTTAAGGCTATGTGTATCAATATTGGCTAATTGATAATGGCCATCAGTTGGCGTATCTAGCAGGCCTAAAATACTGAGCAAGGTTGACTTTCCACAACCTGAAGCCCCTGAGATAGCGATGAATTCACCTTTATTGATAGTTAAAGATACATCTTGTAGGGCATGTGTTTTTACTTGGCCTTTACTGTACACTTTATTGATATTGTTAATTGTTACGAGTGCTGTCATGAGGTTTTCCTTAAAGTTTTGAAGTGTCTAGGGCCAAGTGGGTGTAAGTATGCCATTGGCTTAAATCATTTGTGATAATTTTTTCACCCGCAATAGCCCCGGTGGTAATTAACAGCTCAGAGCCTGTTAATTCGCCAAAGGTGATTTGCTGTTGTTGTAGTTGTGGTTGGTTGGGAATTTGTTTGTATAGTCGTTGTGCGCCAAGTGGTTTTAAACCGGGTTGCTGGCTCACATATAATGCATTCTCTTTGCGCTCAACGAATACCAATGCATTGACTGGTTGTGCTGGGCGTAGGTTTGAAGGTAATGGTTCGCTCAGATGTACTTCGGCTACAATAAAGCCATTTTCGACTACAGATGCCAGCTGTTTAACTGTGCCTTTTAGCGTGCCATTGGGATGCTTTAATTCAACCGTAGCACCAAGTTGGATACGCTCAGCAATACGTTGTGGGATATTCAGTCTTGCCATTAATTGTGTTTTTGAACCAACGCGCGCCATTGCTTGCCCTTGGTTTACCCGCTCTCCAAGTTCAATATCTAAACGTTGTAGGGTGCCTGCAATCCCTGCGGTGATAGTTAATGCCGCAACTTTGTTGCTGACTAAATCGACTTGTTTTTGTTGCTGTGTTAATAGAATTTTCTGTTGCTCAAGTTCTAACTTGTGCATTTCTTTTTGTTTTTCAAAGCGGTAATTTGCAAATTCTAGGCGTTTCTTAAGTTGATTGTGTTTAAGAATGGCACGCTCTAAATCAATTTTGGCAGCAATACCTTGATCCGATAGGCGCTGGTTTACGTCAACATCTAACTTAGCCCCTTGTATCTGACTATCAATATCAGCCAATTCGGCTTGGAAGGTTAATTGCTCGTTTTGTTTTTGAAATTTAAATGAGGCAAATTCAGAATGCATACGCTCAAGTTTGGCCTGTGATTCAAACAATTGCTGTTGTAAATCAGGATTAACTAACTTCGCGATAATAGTTGTTGCTTCTACATCAGCACCTGCTCGTAAATAAATCTCACCCACTTGCCCTGTTGCTGGTGCGCTGATCAGGCGCTCATAGCGCGATGCGTATTGACCATACACTGGCGTCATAATGTCAATATCGCCTTGCTGTACAGTAACTACATTGAGCGTGTTAGCGCTAAGCTGTGGTGTGGTCGGTTTAATAGTGAAATAACCGATACATGTGACAGCCACAAGCGCTGCAATAATTAGCACAACTTTTAATGTGTTCGGTTTTGTTTTTTGGTCAATATTGATATTCATTATCTACTCATCATCTTGGTTGATACTGTAGTTAATGAAAGTTTGATGCCAAAATTAAATTTATTTATATTTCAATGGTTTGGTTGTTTTTGTGGTGTTTTTTAGTAGATGTGTGTTCGATATCGAACACGGCTGTGTTCGGTTTTGAATACGCGTTACTCACCCCAGGCTTAGTTAACAGGCTTGGGGTGAGTAATCAGAGTGTCAGTTAAGCAGGCTTAAAAGCGGTAGCGGATTTTTGCGACAAAATTATCGCCAGTGCGCTCTCCCCAACCTTCACTAAATAACTCCAAGTTAGCCTGATTTAAGTCATTCACCGAACGTCCGCCTCGGCTGTAGACTAAAAATATATTTGATAGTGGCGACAGCTCATAACGATAGCGAATTTGCATACGAGTGGTAGAGCGCGAGAAGTCATTGGCTACCACATTGCTAGCGTATAAGTCGCCGTTACTATTAATACGCTGTGCTTGGCCATCTGTACCTGTGGCACTGATCCACTGAAAGCGTACTCTTAGTTCTTGTTTATCATCAATAGTGGCATCAAAATCAATGCTGTTATTAAGCTCTTTAAAGTTATAGCGAGCCAGTTGATTATCTATCCACAGTAAACTGTCTTTTTCCTGTTCTGCCCACAAGCTCCACGATATACGATAATTATCAGTGAAGTAATAACTGGGATGGTAATGTAAGCTGGTGGCTTGACCGTCAGAAAAAGTGTCTTCATACCCTAAACCAATATGGTGGCGAAACTTGTTTTGATTACCAAAGTTATATTCAGTAAAAAATTCGTAACCTGACTCGGTATTGAATATACCATTGCCACGACTAGTACGGTCATCTTTACCTGAGGTGATATATTCAGCGCGCCAAAACAAAAATGAGGTATCTTTGTATTCTTCATTACCGCTGAGAAATATAAAGCTTTTTAGATGATCGCCTTGGCTGTTGTAATCAACTCGCGCAGCAAGTTCAACACGGCGCTGCTTTAATGAATCATCGGCACTAAAGTCTGTAAAATAACGCTCATTAGAGTAGTAAATACGCTGTAAATCATTGCGCGATAAAAAGCCTAGATCGTTAACGTCATAATCATCAGTGTAGCGCGTTAAATTAAGTCGTTGCTGCCAGTTATCATTAAATTTATGCACTACATTAAACCATGCGCCTTGGCCTTGTGTGTCAGGCTCTTGCGCGTGTTCATTATCAATAAAACTGCCGCTTAGCTGACCTTGTATTTGTATGCTGTCACTGACATCTGTTCTAAAATCAATAGTGTGTACTTGCGCTTCTCGCCCTTCGCTGGCTCTATCTGCGTAAGTGGCTAAATAACCAACTTGTGCTTTTGCGAACTTATATTGACCTCTGGCTGTAGCAAAACGACTTGCGTCTAAACCGCTGTGAGTATCGTCTTCGATAACCATCATGGCACCAAAATCTATGTTTTTACCATTGCGGGTGTATTTTACTGCAGCATCAATATCGCCATCAACACCAATGCGCCGTGTATGCACTAATCGCAACCCTGCATTACCTTGCAAGTCGAACAGTGACTGGTTTTCAGTGAAGAAAGAGCGACGTTCGGCAAAGAATGTTTCAAATGGTGAAAAGTTAACGACGAGGTTATCAGATTCAACTTGGCCAAAATCAGGGTTTAGCGCCACGCTTAATTGCTGGCTTGCATCTGGTCGCCAAAATATATCAAGACTCAGATTGCTGCTATTTTTGCTGTTCAACATATCTCGTTGATACATTGCGGAGCCGAATATTTCCAGTGATGAACTGGCAAAATTATCAACGCTAACAGTACCAAACTCGCGGATAAAATCAGGTTGCTCACGAGATGTAGGCACTTGGCTGTAGCTACTGTCAGATTTGACGTCGTGACGACGGACAAAAAGGCCAAGCTGACGTTGTGCGCTGCTTGCTTGTGCCATGGGGGCAACTGACCAAGGGATTAAATATTCAGCAGTCCAGCTGTTATCAGTTTGTGTGGTTTTACCAAACCACGTACCGTCCCAGTCGCTTTTAAAGCTATTATTGTTTTGCCAAATGCCATCGCGCATTGAGCCACCGTTGCCAAGAATAAAGCCATAAGCGGTATTTTTACTGTTGTCAAAATCAATGATGAGTTCAATATAGTCACTTTCAAGATTGCTATCGCGGGCTGTACGCATGGCTGTTTGCTGTGTTTTAGGTTGCTGAGCAATAACTGCAACGTGAATGCCTTCTTCACTCGTAAAGTATTTCACTTCAGAGGCAACTGGCGCAGCCGCAAGACTAAAAGGTCTAATTGTTTTATCTAATACTAATGTGTGCGCTGTTTGCCACTGCACTTCATTTAATTGGCCGTCAACTTCCATTGCGCTAGTGTGTTGAGAAAAAAGGCTAATAGAGCAGGCGAGTGCTAAGGGGGCGAGGCTAAAATGAATTTTATTTTTTTGCAACCAAGTTTGGGGGAACCGAGACAAACCAGTCATAACTATTCCTGTCATTTAATTACCGAGTATTTACTGGCGCGTAAGTGAAAGTAATGTTGTTAGGTTAATTTACGCATAAATATCAATAATTTGGTGTTATAAAAAGACCGTACTTTTTTATATTGATCAAGACGATCATATAATAAAAGTACGGTCTAACGACTTATGCTTCTAGTGCTTTACTAATTAAGCGGTCTATATACTTTTTATGTGCTTTAGTTGCCGTATCTGCTCCCCACGCAGTGCTGAGATCAGCAATTTGGGTTAGTTGATAAAGTGCGGCTGTTTTAGCTAGGTTATCGTGCTTGCTTGTCTTGCCCAGTCCGGCAATAGCAATTAGCTGATTTACATATTCAATTTGTAAATTGTGGCTGATTGAGTTCGCTCGTTTACTATCGACAAAAATGCTGGCTGATAACTCTTCCATAAATTGACTAAGGCTGTATTGGTTACCATAAAGTGCGGTGTCTGAAATACGCTGCATTACAGCAGGGTGTAGCAGCTGCGATAACACTGATTTTTGCATGCCTAAAATCATTTTATGCGGTTTAGGATCTTCATTTTTACCGTAATGATTAAAACCACGACGCTGCTGTTGCATGTAGCTATAAAGTGGCTTCATGCTAGTTAGCACGTCCGGTGCAAATACGTTTTTAGCTAAAATTTGCATCGCTTGCTGTTGGCGTTCAAGTGGCACTGGTGTATAAGGTGCAACCGCCTCATTCCCACCTACTACAGCACGCTCTACATACACACCACCAATTTGACGAGAAATCACATTAGCTTGTGTTCTGTATTGACCAAACAAGCTGTTTGCCGAGATTAGCAGTTGTTGATGCGATTCACCTTCAATACGGGCTTTATCTTTAAGTTCAGTAAACAGCTTATTGATTAGTGCCATTCTGTCTGCGCCATATGCTGCAGGATTAGACGACATATCACCAATCATAACGCGTGGGTCAATATGGCGACCTGGCGCACGCATATCATCAGCATCATTACCAAAGGCAAGTTTGTGTTCTGTTGAACGGGCTAAGATGGCTTCTAGACGTTGTTGTTCAGCAGTATTGTCTGGTTTAGCTTGGCTGTAACCAAATTCTATGGCCCAATCATCGTAAGGACCAGGCTTAGTTTGGAAAATGTCACCTTGTGTCATGCCAATTGGTGCGATATTAGCTGGGGCATAATCCATAACAGAACCCGTCACGATCCCTTGCGTTTTTGTTTTGTCATGTACGTCTTTTTCATTCCACAATATAGATGACTTCATGTTGTGGTTAAGACCCAGTGTGTGGCCGACTTCATGTAAAACTAACTGTGTAAGACCCTGGCGCAAAATTTCTTTATCTTCAATGCTGGCACCTGTTGATAGGCTATTTGCAAGCATCATATTTTGTTGAATTTCATGACCAAGAGAGCAGTTTAGTTCACCGGTATTTGCATGTTCATTACTGTGGTTCATAGTGCCTTGAGTAAAGAGCGTGTCGTAAATCCAGCGGTTTTTCATAAACACAAACTCAAGCATGATGTCTGAGCCGAGGATTTCGCCGGTTAACGGGTTTGCAAGTGCAGGGCCGTAACCACCAAATGGAGGCTTAGGTGATGAAGTCCAACGTAGTACGTTATAATTTATATCGCCCGCATCCCAATCAGCATCATCTGGTTGTATTTTTACTACGATGGCATTTTTAATTCCCGCTTTTTCAAACGATGTATTCCATGCAAGCGTTGCCTTTGCAATGGTATCACGCCATTCAACTGGTGTGGTATTTTCAATCCACCATGTGATCGGTTTTACTGGCTCTGATAATGCGGCGCTTGGATCTTTTTTCTGTAAATCCCAGCGTTTTATCACATCTTTATATGGTGCCCAATCTGGCGAAGTCATTTGATCAAATTGGTTAGTAAAGTAACCAATGCGAGCATCATCAATACGCGGTTGATAGTTATTGTCAGGTAAAGCTACAAATGAATGTTGTACTTTTACAGATACATTGCGAGGGTCGCTAACGGCGCTTGAGCCACGAACACTTGGGTTAGCATTTTCAAATACATAATCTACAACAACATCTAAGTTATTAGCATAAGGGCGTTGTTTTATAATGCGCGATTTTTTATCACTTAATTTGCCGACTTTAAAACGTTTTTTAGCGTTTTTGTCGTTTGGGTTTGGCCATGGCGATACTTTATGTAGCGCTTCGCTTAGAAAAAGCTTATCTACATTAAAAGCGATTTTGCCTTCTTCTTGTTTTTCAATTTTAATACTAGCGAGTACCGCTTCACTGATATTGGCATCGGCTGCTTTTGCAATTGCGCTGTTTTCATCAAACTGGTAGCGCGGTGTTTTACTAATAATATCAATACGGTCAAAGTACTTTCTAAATTCAATTAGCTTGGTTTCACGGTATGCGCCGCGAAAATGTCCAGCATCAGTCACGCCATCAACAGTATGTGCGAAATACACAAATGGCGTATCAAGTTGCGACTCGTTAATCACCATTAAGTGATCGCCAGTTTTTTCGTCTTGGTATAAGCTAAAAATACCAGCGAATTCAGTTTTGTTTTTAATTAATTCAGCAATAGTTTTACTTTTTTTGTCATCTTTTTTATCGGCAGCTAATGTGTGGCCGCTGGTTGCTAATGCTAAGCTCAGTGCTAATGTGAGTGTAGTTAATTTCATTTTTATATTTCATTCAGCTTGTAAAAAATTTAGGTAATAGTACCGAATAAAATTAATGAAAAAAGAGAACCGCGATGAATGCTGTTGCGTTCAATGTAATGTGTTGATTTTAATATTTATTTTATTGTAACAAAATGTTCAAAAAATGATTTCTAAAAGATAAACAGAGTAAAATATAAGCGTTCCTGTTTTGGTACGTAAATTGTAACAGTTGCTTACAAATGTCACGTTAATGTTTCATTTAGCTCTGTTATTATACTGTCAGTGAAATTTTAAGGGGAATAATAATAATGCGTACAGGTATATTGAAATGGATACTTCCTTTTGTCGCACTAGGCATAGGTATTGTCGGCTTTGTGGGAATAAATGCAATCGCACAAGAGCCAGATAAGAAAGAAATCGTAGATACACGACCCACTGTAAAAGTTGAGCCTGTCTCGGCTAACAATCACCAAGTGGTTATTAATAGCTATGGCGAAGTTAAGCCACTTGAAAGCACACGCCTTTCTGCACAAGTGTCGGGTGAAGTGGTGAGTTGGCATCCAAACTTTGTTGCAGGTGGCATAGTTGCCCGCGGTGAAACATTGTTTAGTATCGAAAAAGATAACTACGAAGCAGCCTTATTACAGGCTGAAGCAGAGCTGGCCCAAGCGCAATCGAAACTAATTGAAGAGCAGGCACAAGCTCAGGTTGCTGGCGATGAAGCAAAGCGTTTCCCTGGTAAAGTGCGTACCGCATTATTTTTACGTGAACCACAAGTATTAAGTGCCCAAGCATCTGTTAAATCAGCTCAAGCTCGTTTAAAGCGAGCGCAACGTGATTTAGATAATTGTGATGTAACAGCCCCTTATGACGCACTTATTGTTAGCCGTGATATTGGTGTTGGTCAATATATTAATATGGGCTCTCAAATTGGAGAATTAAATAATATCGAACAAGCAGAAATCATCATTCCTATCGCTGGTTTTGATAATGTATTTTTACCTGAGCGCGTAAAAGGTATTACAGCAACAGTGATTAAAACAGGTTTACATGGTTTTACTCGCCAAGCAGTAATAGATCGAGATCTTGGTGTGATTGATAACGCAACGCGTATGAGTAGTTTAGTGGTGCGTATTGATGACCCATATGGCCTTACAAATAAACAACCAGCAATTAAATTTGGCAGTTATGTACAAGTAAATTTTGCAGGGACGATGTTGCAGAATATTTATCGTTTACCGCAAGAGCTGGTTAATAATCAAACTGTATGGATTGTAAATGAAGAGCAGCAATTAGAGTCACGTACAGTGAAAGTAATTCGCGAAGAGGGTGAATACTTTTATATCAGCGATGGATTAGAAGCGGATGATCAACTTGTTGTTACTTTACCTGAGTACCCACAAAAGGGTATGGCAGTAAAAGTTGCGGGTGTTCCAGACGTTAAAAAAAGTGATGCGCTAGATAGTGCAGCCACAGAAAAATTATAAAAGGGTGACTGCGTTATGAATAACACTGAATTACCCAGCTCAGATCAACCAAGTGTTGATCCTGTAAGCAAAGAAAAGCAAACAGGTATAATTGCCTACTTTGCGAATAACTCCGTTGCGGCAAATTTAATGATGTTTTTTATCATTTTGATGGGTGTTATAAGCTTTTTTACGATGCAACGCCAGATGTTCCCAAACGTTGAAATCAATTATATTTCTATTAATGCTAATTACCCGGGGGCGTCACCTCAGGAAATGGAAGAAAGTATCTTAATTAAGATTGAAGAGTCTTTAAAGGATATTACCGAAATCAAAAAAGGTGTCTATCGCTCATTTCGTAATGGCGGTAGCGCGCAATTAGAAATAAATACTGATGCTGAATTAAGTGAGGTGCTTGATAAAGTTAAGTTGCGCGTAGATGGTATTGCAACTTTTCCTGCAGGAATGGAGCCGGTCACCATAAGTCAAATAGAATTCCGCCAAGATGTGATTGGTATGACTTTAGTTGCTGACTTACCATTGAGCGAGCTTAAGCCGATTGCCAATCGTATTGAAAGCGAATTACTGCAGTTATCAAATGTGTCGTTGGTTGTTAATGATGTACCGCTTGATGAAATTGCGATTGAAATCGAACCTGACACATTGCGCCAGTATAATTTAACGTTAACTGACGTCGCAGGTGCGATACGTCGTTATTCAGCTAATTTTTCAGCTGGGCAGTTAAAAACAGACTCGGGTGTTATTTCAGTACGAGTTGAAAACCAATTTTATTCAGGTGAAGAGTTCCGTCAGATCCCCGTTAAAATAGGTGAAAATGGTGCTAAAGTATTACTGCAAGATATTGCAGTAATAAAAGACCAATTTACTGAAGGCGAACGTTACTTTAAGTTTAACGGTGAAAATGCAGTTTACTTATCAGTAAAGGCAACCGAAGATCAAAATATGATCCCAGTTGCAGAGTCTGTAAAAGCGTATATTGATCAAAAAAATAAAAATCTTCCATTAGGTGTTCGACTAGAACCGTTAATGGATATGACCTACTACTTAAATGCCCGCCTAGACATGATGTTATCCAATTTATTGCAAGGAGCGGTATTGGTCGCGATTATGTTATCAATATTTTTGCGCTTTAAATTGGCGTTATGGGTAATGATTGGTTTGCCAGTTTGCTTCCTTGGCGCGATGATGATGATGCCATTATTTGGTGTGACCATAAATATTATTTCACTCTTTGCCTTTATAATGGTGCTAGGGATTGTGGTGGACGACGCCATTGTCATCGGTGAAAGTGCCTACACTGAAATAGAGAAAAAAGGTGGTGGTGTAGTTAATGTAGTCAACGGCGCAAAACGTGTGGCGACCCCTGCAACTTTTGGCGTTTTAACAACCATTGCAGTATTTGCCCCGTTTACGTTATCAAGTGGTCCTGAGAGTGCTTTCTTTTATGGTATCGCCGTCATTGTGATTTTATGTTTAATATTTAGTTTGATCGAATCAAAGCTAATATTGCCAGCGCATATTGCACACACGAACTTTCCGCCTATCGATCCGAATGGTTGGCGAGCGCGTTTTAATAATCGCTTTTTTGGTTTTGTAAATGGCCCTTATAAGCGCTTTGTTGTGCGCTGTGTTGAGTGGCGTTGGGTGGTACTGTTTGGTTTTATCGGGATGTTAATTTTTACCTTTGGATTAATTTCATCAAACCAAGTACGCATGGTTCCTACACCAAAAGTACCGCACGATTTTCCACAAATTAACCTAGAGATGAACGATAACGCTTCTGATATTCAAACGATTACTGCTATTCGTGAAATCGAAGCCATGGTACTTGAAGTTGATAAACAAACTGAGCGTGAGTTTGGCCAAAAGATTGTTCGTGACGTATTAGTATTTAATCAAGGTCGTACTGAAGCCCAGTTACTTGCACCGTTGGTTGAAGAAGATTTACGCCCATACAATGCGTTTGAGCTTTCACGTCGCTGGCGTGATGCTATGCCAAATATTGCCGGTGTAAAATCACTCACAATCCAAGATGACGTTAATGGTGGCGGTGGTGATGGTGAGTTTGGTTATCTATTATTTGGTTCTGATATCAACACTCTTAATGAAGCTGGGCGTCGCTTTATTCAATTATTGCAACAACAAGAGGGATTGTTTGATATCAGCTCAACCATTGACCCTGCGAGCAAAGAAGTGCAAATGAGCTTAAAGCCAGTTGCCTATGATTTAGGCTTGGATTTAGCATCGATTGCTAATCAAGTTGGGGCGAGTTTTTATGGTGGTGAAGCGCAGCGTGTTATTCGCGGTGGTGAAGAAGTACGTGTAATGGTGCGTTACCCAAAACTCACTCGTGAAGCTTTTTCATCGCTTAAGCATGCAGTGATCACAACTCCGCAAGGCCGAGAAGTATTACTTGGTGATGTGGTTGAGCTTACAGAAAAGCCAGGTATCAGCTATATTCGCCGAGAAGGTGGTTACCGTACAGTATACATATATGGCAGCATCGACGAAGAAGTGATAGAGCCAAACGAAGTGGTTAAGCAAGTGAAAGAAAACCTACTACCGCAGCTTAAAGAAGAATACCCAAGTGTTAAGTCTGAGCTAGGTGGTGCCATAGAAGAACAACAAGCACAAGCTAATGAGCAGATCATGTTCTTTATTGGAGGCATGTTTTTAGTTTATATTTTGTTAGCGGTTCCACTAAAAAGTTACGCACAGCCTCTTATCGTAATGTCGGTTATTCCGTTTAGTTTAACGGGAGCAATTTGGGGTCATTACTGGTTTGGTTTAGATATTAGCTTAATGTCAGGTTTTGGCTTAATTGCTGCCGCAGGTGTTGTGATCAATGATTCATTAGTTATGACTGACTTTGTAAACCAAGCGCGTCGTGCTGGAGTGAGTATTAAAGATGCTGTAATTGAAGCGGGTTGTGCGCGCTTTAGGCCTATTTTACTTACTTCAATTACTACGTTTGCTGGTGTATTACCGATTATGTTTGAAACCAGTTTACAGGCTAAATTCGTAATACCAATGGCGGTTGCTCTTGGTTTTGCTGTTATGTTTGCAACCCTGATTACACTCTTATTAGTACCGTGTTTGTACATTATAATGAGTGACGTAGGTGGCGTATTTAGAGGCCTATTTAGAAAAATAAAAGGCCTATTTTCACGTAGGAAACAACTTGCCTAAAGAAAAACAACTCAAATATAATGAGTTATAAAAGCCAGTGCATTACGCACTGGCTTTTTGCTTTTTAAATCGATACTCAGACCACCTTTAACAGTCGGTTTTTAATTTTTATAGGTGTTAAGGGTTGGTTTTTTATTTTGATTACATTCTTTTGTTTGATTTGTGATGCAGCTCACTTTATAATCCACCTGTATTGGCAAACTAATCGAAAGGTTAGGACGCAAAGTTTCCGGTCTAAGGTTTTAGCGTGCTAAAACTAAGATAGCGGAGCCGTCGCACGGCGTTATTACACCCTCACTGTGTGCCATTTGTCCTAAAAGTAATAAAAAAGTATTTATTTTATCCGTCAAATGATGGATAGTACCTATTAGTGATTCTTAAGGTGTTGCTTTGTTTATGCATACGTCATTGGCTTGCGGAAAATGGATGCCAATTGGTTGCTTAAATCACCATACCCAATTATTTGTGGGTGATAGGGTGACGGTAACCTTTTTTGACATGCAAGGAGAGCTAGTCGGTTTATCATTTAACTACCAAATCACCAGCTCTGAGCAGGGTGAGCCACACAGTTGGCCGCGTTTTATTGCCGAATACATTAATACACATATACCGCTAGTTGAAGCAGGTAAAATGACCGAACAAGGGCTAATCGTTGCCTATCGGTCAAATCAAATTTACGCCCTTGAGGGGTGTGGAATTGAACGTGCTGAAATAACGTTTCATTGCATTGCAAAGTGCGATGACATAAAAACAGACAAACCAGCATATGATTATGTTTACCCAGAAAAAAGTAATGACTATAATGCCGGCGTTAAAGTATTACAGCCAAAAACAGGTTTAATTTATAAATGTAAGCCTTGGCCTTTCAGTCAATTTTGCAAAGTTAAAGAAGAAAATAACCCACTTTATGAGCCTGGTGTTGGCCAAAGTTGGAATTTAGCTTGGCAGCAAGTTTCCCCCTAATGCTATTTGGCATTTTTTGGCCCACTCATTGAGTGGGCTTTTTTATGCGCATTTAAAAATTATGGTAGACTCAGATTCTCAAAATTTTTTATTGGTTTTTCTGTGGCTCAATCAAACTTATCGTTGTCTGTACTTTCAAATGCGCCGGTTGCACATAAGCAGCCGCATACTTTAACAACACATCAAAAAACACGAATTGATGATTACTATTGGATGCGTGATGATGATCGCTCTGAGCCTGCGATACTTAAACATTTAGAAGCCGAAAATAATTATTGCGATCAGCAACTCGCAAAAATTAAGCCTTTTCAAACACAATTGTTTGAGGAGCTAAAAGGGCGAATTGTTAAAGATGACAATACCTACCCGGTAAAAGATGGCGAGTATTGGTACCACAGTGAAGTACGTGGCGATGACGAATACTCTCGCCATTACCGTAGTCGTTCAATGACTACGGCAGATAAACAATTGCTATTAGATGTAAACCTACTTGCTGAAGGTTTTGAATTTTACGAGTTAGGCGAGGTGGCGATTAGCCCAAATGAACAACTACTTGCTTACTCTGAAGATACCGATGGTCGTCGTATTTATGTGGTTAAATTTAAAAAAATTGATAGCGATGGTTTGCTTGAGGATGTATTAGAAAACACCGAAGGCCAAGTTGTTTGGGCGAACGACAATAAAACTGTTTTTTATGTTAAAAAAGATCTTAAAACCCTGTTGGGGTATCAGGTTTATCGCCATGTATTAGGTACACCACAATCTGACGACGTATTAGTGTATGAAGAACAAGATCGCAGCTTTTTTATGGGGTTAGGTAAAAGCCGCGATGAAAGCTTAATTATTATTGATTTAGCGACCACTGAAACTAATGATATGTGGGTGTTAGATGCTAATCAGCCTTGGGGCGAATTTGCTCAGTTGATGCCGCGTGAAGAAAGTCATGAATTTGATATCGATAAACTTGATGACACATTTTATATTGTTACTAATTGGCAGGCAAAAAACTTTCGTTTAATGACGGCAACCGCCACCACTATTGCGGATAAGATGCAGTGGCTTGAGCACACGCCCCATCGTGCAGAGGTACTTTTAGAAGGTGTTGAAATATTTAACGATTTTTTAGTGCTGACTGAGCGCGAGCAAGGACAAACGCGTTTTATTGTTATTAATAAACAACAGCAACGAATGACGTTAGAATTTGATGACCCTTGTTACTATGCCGCTATAGCAATGAACCCAGAGCATGATTCGCACGTGGCACGTATTTATTATTCAAGCCTGACAACACCGGGTTCGCTGTATGAAGTCGATTTAAATAACGGTAAAAAGGCCTTATTAAAACAACAGCAAGTTTTAGGTGACTTCGATCCTGAAAATTACGCCTCAGAACGATTAATGATAACAGCACGTGATGGCGTAAAAGTACCCATATCTCTAGTGTATCGTAAAGACACATTTAATAAAGATGGAACCAATCCACTTTTTCAATATGGTTATGGTGCGTATGGTTACACCATAGATCCTAGCTTTTCGAGCACTTCACTTAGTTTGCTAGATCGTGGATTTGTATATGCAATAGCCCATGTGCGTGGCAGCGAAATGCTGGGGCGAGATTGGTATGAACAAGGTAAAAAAGAGCATAAGCAAAATAGTTTTAATGACTTTGTTGATGCAACTAACGCATTGGTAGCTCAAGGTTATGGAGCACAAGATAAGGTTTTTGCCTCAGGTGGTAGTGCAGGTGGTTTATTAATGGGAGCCGTCGTTAATCAAGCACCAGAGCTTTACTTAGGGGTTGGTTGCCACGTGCCATTTTTAGATGTGCTGACAACGATGCTTGACGAATCAATCCCTTTGACCACCAACGAATACGATGAATGGGGAAATCCAAATGACCTTGACTATTATAATGTGATTGATAAATACTCACCGTATGACAATATAAAGGCACAAGCATACCCAAACATATTGGTCACGACAGGATTGCATGATTCTCAGGTTCAATACTGGGAGCCAATGAAGTGGGTGGCTAAAATGCGAGAATACAAAACAGATGATAATATTTTAGTATTTAAAACGGATATGGATGCAGGCCATGGTGGTGCATCTGGACGCTTTAAAAGCTTAGAAGAAAAAGCGCTGGAAATGGCATTTTTTATTAGCTTAGCTAAAATTTAACTACCATATGAGGTACTAAAATGTTTGGCGCGCATGGTAATTGGCAATACTCCATTGAACCTCCAATGATTTATATTAAAATCAGTGGATGCTTTAATCGTGAAGGTGTTATTGCGTTCACTAAAGAAGTGTTTGATGACCTAGCCAAGTTACCACTTAATTCAATAGAGCATGCCGTCATTAATTTAGCAGACTTTGAATTAGTAACGGCCGATAGCTTGGAGGTCGCCCAGGCGTATTTTCATGGTGTAAAAGCGCGAGGCTATAAGCAAGTTGATTATATTCAACCAAACTTAATAGCTCAAAGCCTGCTTGAGAACATTTGGCGTGAAAGTGGTATGGATGTACGGTATCACGCTAGCTTGCAACAATATACGCAGCAATATCCAGAGCATATTTATGTAAAAAACTGGCTTTAATTAAGCGGTTTGTAATATCGTCGCTAAGCTATTTTTATAACGCCTTGAGAGATTGAGTTGCACGCCATTTTTTAGTTTTAGCTTATAGTCACCACTATCGGTGGCTGTCAGCTCAGAAATAACAGCTTGCTTTACCAGTGTTGAACGATGAACTCTGATAAACCCCGCAGGGGCGAGCTGTTGCTCAATATTTTTCATCGTTTCACGGTGTAATACAGCGGCATCTTGTTGCCAAAAATGCAGCTCGACATAATTTCCTGCGCCATTAATCCAAATAATGTCGTCTATTTCAATGAGTCTCACTTTCCCAACATCTTTAACTATTAGGTGTGAATTTAGCAATGGTTTTGTAAGCTGATGTGCTTGCTCCATCGCACTTGCTAAAGGGCATAGATGGATAAGTTTTTCAAAACACTTATTTAGCCGTGAAATAGGGCTATGTGTAGTAATAAAATCGACGGCACCTATCTCAAAAGCTAAAGTCGCGAGCTTTGGATCGTCAGCAATAATAACTAATTTAGCGTTTTTACTCAGGTCAACAAGTTGGATCAGTAGGGTCGGTTGTGGTGCCTCGGATAGTTGCAGCAATATGACATTAAATTGGCTTGTATCAAGTTTATCTAATTGCTCTAAGGTTGTTGATGTGTGGGAATAAAAATGCCTATTGCCATCAAGCTGTATATCAAGCAGAGCATTGAATTCTTCATCGTTAACGAGTGTTAAGGCATTAAAGTAAGCAGTAAACATTTGATATTCTCATTATATATTTAACAAAGAAGACCTGAATTATCCCAATTTCATTCATATTAAATTTAAAATGTTAATTTTGTTGTATGTGTTTTATTGCTCGATCACATCAAACCCGCCTGTTGCACCACCAACTATGCGATTGACGTAATAACGATAGAGTGAATTTTTTTATTTCCTTAGTGTTATCGCTTAGTAACATTTTCGTTACTTAGAAAAACGATAATTCAGGGGAATTAATATGAAAATAACAAACAAAGCTCATGCGGTTGCATTTAAAAAATCGTCATTAACAATCGGGCTAAGTGCAGCCTTATTTAGCGGTTTATCATTTCAAGGTGTGGCGGCCGAGGCAAGGACCGCTGAAAAAGTCGAGCGTATCGAGGTTACAGGCTCCCGTATTAAAAGAGCGGACATTGAAGGATCATCACCAGTTACGTCGATTGGTCGTTTAGCTATTGAGTCTTCAGGGGTTCAGAACATTGGTGAATTATTACAAACAGTTGCTCAGGCCGATCTATCAGGACTAACACAATTAACGAATAACACTAATGGTAATGATGGCTCGCAAACTATTTCATTACGAAACCTAGGGGATAACCGAACACTCGTTTTAGTCGATGGTCGTCGATTTTTAGCTTTAGGTGGTGGGCAAGTCGATATTTCACAAATCCCAATAGCGATTGTAGAGCGTGTTGATATTTTGGCTGATGGTGCGTCTGCAGTATATGGCACTGATGCAATCGCAGGTGTAGTAAATATAATTACTAAAGATGGATTTGAAGGTGTTAGCTTAGATGCAAGCATAGGTGCAAACTTTGAAGGTGATGGGGAATACAAGCAAGCGGGTATTTCGATTGGTACAATAAAAGGTAATACCTCGTTATTTTTGAATATCTCAAAATCAGAAGAAAAAGAAATAGGCGCTGGCGATAGAGAAATATCACAATATCCTGTTGCTTATATACCAGAGCGCTTTGGTAGTGCTTTTGGTCTTTATGGTATTTTTGGTACTTCAGACGGAAACTTATCTTTAGATCCAGCAAAAGAAGGTGATGGTATTCGCACCGCCGATGATTTCGAACCATTTGGGACAAAGCACCGTTATAATTTTGCACCAACTAACTATTTAAAAACCCCTTCTGATAGGTTTAACGTTTTCGCAAAGGTTAACCACGAGTTTTCAGACTCGCTGAGAGCTTTTGTTGATTTTACATATAACCAACGAAAATCTGTAACGCAAATTGCAGCAGTGCCGCTTACCGCAGGTTTTTCAGGGCCACAGTGGGAAATACCTTTCAGCAAAGATAGTATCTATAACCCATTCGGTGAAGATTTAGCGTCCTTTGGTTTTAGAACGCTCCCAATTGGCCCGCGTACAAATATTCAAGACTACGATACATACTTTATTACGGGCGGTTTTGAAGGTGAGTTTGAAGTTGCAGATCGAGTATTGCTTTGGGATGTGTCAATGTCCAGAGGTGACTCAAGCCGCAGTGTAAAAGGTCAAAACTACGTAAATTTACAAAATTTAAGAAATGCAGTGGGACCCTCGTTTATTGCAGATGGTGTTGCACAGTGCGGTACCGCTGATAATACAATTGCGGGTTGTGTACCATTGAATATTTTTAATGGGGAAACTGGTTTTACAAGCGAAATGGCTAATTACATTGGTTATGAATTGAATGATCAAGTGAATACTGGTACGACTAACTTTGCTGCAAATATTAGTGGTGAGTTATTTGAGTTACCAGCAGGTTGGTTAGGGTTTGCAGCGGGAGTAGAAAAACGTACAAATACTTTCGTTGATAGTCCTGATGCATTAATCGCTGCGGGTTTAAGTTCAAGTAATTTCAGAGAACCAACCAACGGTAGTCAAACAGCTGAAGAAGCCTATTTTGAATTTGCAGTACCATTATTAGCTGATTTACCTGGCGTACAACAGCTGGATATTAGCCTTGCAGGGCGTTTTGCTGATTTTGAAAATAGCGGGTTTGTAGGTGTTGACCCAGTAACTTCAAATTTTGATAACGAAAGTTTTAAAGTTGGTTTTACATGGCGGATCTATGATGATCTGATGTTACGGGGTAACTATTCAGATACATTTAGAGCTCCTTCAGTAGATAACTTATTTGCAGGTGGCGGCGAAGGTTTTCCATCAGTTCAAGATCCATGTAATACAACGCTATTTGGGCTGCAGTTACCAGATGTTCAAGCACGTTGCTTAGCGGATAATGTACCAAGTGGAGGTTCAACTCAACCTACAGGCCAGTTACGTGCTTTAAATGGTGGTAACCCTGAACTTAAACCAGAAGAGGGTAATACTAAAACATTCGGTATTGTTTATAACCCAAGTTGGCTTGATGGTTTTGATATGACTATCGACTATTACAAAATAGAGTTAGAGGACGCACTCTCATCTATATCAGCAGGGGGAATGCTTGATCGCTGTTATGTTCAAGGTGAAGAAGAGTTTTGTGGCTTCATTGAGCGCCGTGAAGATGGCCGAATAGCGACTGTACGCACATCACAATTTAACTTAGATCAATTAGAAGTTGAAGGGTATGACTTTAATGCTAACTACCGCTTTGATACGCAAGATTTAGGTAATTTTGTGTTTCGCTTAAATGGCTCATATACAGATCAATACCGCTCAGCAGGCGTAGGTGAAAACATCAATAGTGCTAATAACCTAGTTGCATCAATTAATAGTGATATTTTACGCTGGCGTGGTACCTTTAATACCACATGGAGTTACGATGATTTAACAGTTACTTGGGGTATGCGATATACCAGTAACTTGATAGAATCTTGCACTATACCTGATAATTTTGTTGATGATGGCTTGGCAACGCGGGAGCTTTGTAATCAACGTGGCAATCCTGGTGATGAAAATGAAGCTGGGTTCAATCGTATCGGAAGTGTTGTTTACCATGATTTATCAGCGAGCTATACACTACCTTGGCAAGCAAGTGTGCGTGTAGGTATGCGTAATGTCTTTAGAAAAGAGCCTCCAATTGCCTTAAATCCATTTGCTAACTCATTCTATTCTGCTCATGATATTCCTGGTGGAACATGGTTTTTGAACTATAAACAGGACTTTTAATTTAACTTTTAAGATTTAGCTAAAGCCTCACTATTGTGAGGCTTTTTGTTATTTATGAATAAGTGGTTACGTACACGCTTGCCGTTTAAACCTAAAAAAACGCCACTGGTAACAGTGGCGTTGTTGTTATTTAGTTAAAGGGTAGTATACAAATTGAATCGCTTATTATTTAACGATTTATCCCTACTTGAGCCCTCTAACGAGGGCTTTTATCTATCCGCAAAAGGCTTAATTTAAGTAAGCTTTTAACATCCAAACAAGTTTCTCTTGCTCGGTAATGTAATCGCCCATTAGTGACGCTGTCCCTTCATCGCCAGCATCACCAGCTTGGACTAATATATCGCGCTGCATTTTAATCAGTGTGCTGTAACTTGCTAGCAGGTTTTCTACCGCGGCTACTCCATCACTGATGTTTTTAGCTTCTTTAATTTCACTAATTTTAAGGTAGTCAGAAAACGCATGAAGTGGTGCGCCATCAAGCGTTAAAATACGCTCTGCAATTTCGTCTACTTTTAAAAGTAATAGATTATAAATTTCTTCAAATTTCACATGTAGTTCAAAGAAATTACGACCTTTAATATTCCAGTGAAAACCACGCGCATTCATATACTGAATTTGGTAACTACTTAGCAGTGTATTAAGTGACGTTACGATATCTTCACTTTTTGCACTGTTAAGGCCAATAGCATTTACCTGTGACATATTTTTCTCCTGAACAAATTAATAAGATACTTTCGAGCTGTTGATAAAGAGTATCAGCCATTTTTTGCAATCTGTAAAATGGTTGAAATCGATAATGTTGATAGTTTTTACCTATTAATGTGGCGCTGATTGAAAATTCAATAAAAGCGACCCTAATTAATGAACTGGGGGCTTATTTAAGAAAAACTACCCCAGGAGTTAAATAGTCGTTTATTGGTTAAAATAAACTCAAAAAGATGATCTAGAACAAGCTTTATATTGCTGAGTAATAAGGCAGGTAAATAGTTTGATTTAGGTCAAAATCGGCATTTACAGTCGGCGCATAATCAAACTAGATTAATTACTAGGAGATTTCACATGCAGGCTAAAACACAAAAAGAAAGCAAAATGGAACTGGTTGTTGTGGGTATCGCTTTACTGGCATTTGTTGTCGGGGTGGTAGGCCACTTAGCGGGTGCTAGCTTTGCTAATTTTGATACATTTGGTTATATCGCAGCACCAACACCGTTGATTTTAGGGATTATCGCATTTGTTGCTTACAAAGTAGCAGCGAGTGCAGAAGATTAAATGAGCAACCCAACAATGTATTTCATTACTTGGCGTGAGTAGATCATACCGGTGTGACTTAAGTGAAACACCTTATGTTCTGCCATGCCATTGAGCTTAGTTTCATCAAGCAATACAGTACCATCTGATTGGCTGCCCTTAGCAATAAGCGGCATTAACCCAATAGGCAGATCGCCAGCAATACTATAAAGTTTAGCATTAAACGGCCAATCACCATTTTTAGAGAGTAAAAACTCAACGCTGTTTTTTAAAAATGCTTCAAACCCTTTTTGCTGCATTTGCTCTGCAATATGGCTGCCTTTATGCGGGGTTCCCAGCGTAATTACCTTCTTCACATTTTGGCTTTGGTGCGAATTTGCTTCAAGATAAGCGCGCGCCACTAACCCACCCATTGAATGGCACACCAGTGCCGTATTTTTATTATCTATAAAAGCATCAATTTGAGCAAAAATAGCATCGCGATCAGGGCTGAGCGTATTATAAGACAGGTTAAGAATATCTAGGCCTGATTTTTTTAAACGAGAGCACAGCGGGCGCATTACAAAGCCTGACATGTACAAACCATGTAATACTACAACTTGTTGAATTGCCATATACGCCCTTATTTAATAATGCTTACATTAATTGCTGTGGTTTTATCTCGATATTTGTATTATCGGTACTTACCCATACTTCGCCATCTTGAACAGTCATTGTCAGCGAAATATTACGATCAACTAATGCTGCAAGCGCCTGTGTGGCAGTAAAATCTAAACTAAAAATACTTAAATTTTTAAAATCATACAACTTAGGTTGGTGTTTTTGCCACCAAATAGCTTGGTTATTTTCACCATATGTATACAGCACCACTTTTTTAGCTTTATTGCAGGCTTTTTTAAGGCGTTTTTCATCAGGTAAACCCAGCTCAATCCACAGCTCAATCTCGTCACTGTAGTTTTTATGCCACACTTCTGGCTCATCGTCAGCCGATAGCCCCTTGGTAAATTCAAGGCCATCACACGCATTAAGTGCGTACGCAAGTAAGCGAACCATCAAGCGTTGATCGTTTTCAGAAGGGTGCTGCGCCAAGGTTAAATTAAAATCTTGGTAAAGGTGGCGGTCCATATCGCTAAGCGATAATTGCGCTTTAATAATCGTAGATTTAAGAGCCATAACAGTTTATTTGAAAAAATTTGCGCCAGTATAGCGCAATTACTCGCCGAGCCAGTTAAAATAGCACTAAATTATCTGTAGGAGTTTAAAATGGCTATCCAGTGGTTCCCTGGGCATATGAATAAAGCCCGTAATGAAATTAAAGAAATAATGCCACAAATGGATGTGATCATTGAAGTGCTTGATGCGCGCATTCCTTACAGCAGTGAAAACCCGATGGTGGCGACGTTGCGTGAAGGCAAGCCGGTTATCAAAATATTGAACAAAGCCGATTTAGCAGATCCTAAAATGACGCAAATTTGGAAGGATTATTTTGAGCAGGAAAATGGCGTAAAGGCTATTGCGTTTGGTAACGATAAAGCGGCTGAGGTTCATCGTATTAACGAGCTGTGTAAAAAGTTAGTACCGCATAAAGTGGGTGCTGATAAGCAAATTAAAGCCATGATTATGGGTATACCTAACGTTGGTAAGTCTACCTTGATCAATGTGTTAGCAGGTCGAATTGTAGCAAAAACAGGTAACGAGCCTGCGGTTACTAAAGCCCAGCAACGTATTAAGCTTGAAGATGGCATTATGCTTTACGACACACCCGGTATGCTGTGGCCAAAAGTAGAAAACGAAAACTCGGGCTACCGTTTGGGCGCAACTGGCGCTATTCGTGATACCGCGATTGAGTATGAAGAAGTGGCAAGTTATACGGCTGAGTACTTGTTACGTGCTTACCCGGCACTTTTAAAAGCACGCTATAAAATTGATGAATTACCAGAGAGTGATTGGGAATTTGTTGAAATGGCTGGCAAAAAGCGTGGTTGTATTCGTGGTGGTAATCAAATAGATACTTATAAGATGTCTGAAATTCTAATTAATGAATTACGTGATGGCATTATTGGTCGTATCACTATGGAAACGCCAGCCATGCGTGAAGAAGAAGAAATAATGGTTGCAGGCTTGCGTGCAGCAGCTGAAGCTAAAAAAGCGGCTAAAGAAGAAGAGAAAAAACAACGTCGAGCGCGTGCGCGTAAAAATCGCCGTTAACTAGTTGTTAAGCGTTAGCTTGCTAACGTAATACGGTTTCGCCCTAGTCTTTTAGCTTGGAGTAGGGCGTTATCAGCACGAGAAATAAAAGACTCGTCAGATTCCTTTATTTGATATTGCGCTACACCAAAGCTGACTGTCACTGCAATTTCTTGTACTTGAACCATGTTTTTTAGCTGGTGTTTTATTTGCTCAGCTGTTTGCTGTGCTTTAGCGAGATCACTGTGCGGTAGGAGTACAATAAACTCTTCACCACCCCATCGACAAACCACATCATTATCTTGCGCTACTTGTTGACAAGTAAGGGCAACTTGCTGAATTATTTTATCTCCTGCTAAATGTCCGTAACTATCATTAATATGTTTAAAGTGGTCAATGTCTAGCAGTATTAAACTTAGGCGTTGTTGTTTTTGTTGGGCTTGTATGACGTGTTGAGTCAATAATGGATCAAAAGCTTGGCGATTTAGTGCGTTAGAAAGCTTGTCAAAGGATGCTATCGCTTCTATTTGTCGCTGATACTTATCAAATGTGCGATGGGCGTAACATAGCACGAGTAAAATGAGGGACCCACTTAGTAATAAGCTGGAGAGTATCTCTTGGCTTACCAATGACGACGTACCTTTGTTATGGTGCTCTATAATTAAATACCATCCTAATTGCTCCACCCAGCGGCTATGTAAAATGGCTGGCTGTGAATTGTATTCAAATTCAAATGCAGTTTGTTGCTTTAAAAATATATTATCTAGATAAGGTAATAACTCATCATTTTGATGTATGTTGTTGAGTTTTGTCGGCTCAGAGCTCGCTTGGAGTGTTATAGAGCCTTGCTCATCAATAAAATAGATTTTACGATGATAGTGACGCTGATACTGGGTAATGATTTTTTTTAGTTTTGAAAGTGTGATCCCAACGCCTGCAATACCAATTATATTTTCGTGTGCATCAACCACTTTGTAATTTATAAACAAAGTATATTTTGAGGGCGTTAAATGATGTTGATCAATGTTAATAACGTAATCATGGGGGGAGTTAATGGCGGCAATAAACCATTGTTGCTGAGTGAAATTTTCAGAGCCACTGATAACACCCTCACCATCATGATAAAAAACCCCAGATTGGCTTGATGCAAAAAAGCTGATGTCGATATTTATATCTTGTTTTATGTACTTAAGGTATTCAATTAAGAGTTCAGGTTTAGATTCCCCTTGGACTGCCCAGCGCCTTAAAAAAGTATTGTTAGCCATATTTTTAGCAGCGTAAATGGGCTGCATTAAATCTTCTTGTATTTCAGAGTAGACAGTATCTTGAGTCAGGGAGAGTGGGTTGACTGTCTCTTTACTAATTGAGTTATGGGCGAGGTTAAAACTTAACCAACTGGTAAGTATAAAGCCGCAAAGTAGGAAGCCGAGCAAGATGGTATTGTATTTTTTGCGCATCAGTAACATAAAAAGCATCCATACCTTAGAGTCGATAATCATACTAATTCTATTTAGAATATGACTATTTTAGCGAATTAAATAATTCATTTATTCAATGTAATAAGCGCCATGAATAACAATAGCGGCAGAGTTTACTCCATTTTAGTATTGGAGTGAAGAACGAGAAATAATTCTGCTTATTTTATTATTCAAAGCTGAATAAGCTATTAGGGCGTGTCGACCTTTTGTGATAATAAGCTATTAATTAACAGGCATAAAAAAAGCCCGTTAGGGCTTTTTTAGTATCATATCTACCGTCACCGATATGAGCAATGTAGCAAGTAAAATAGTAGGGCGGTTATCTGTCACCAACATCAAGGGGCGTTGCGGTTAGTGACAGATAACCTTAGCTGTTTACGTGCGCCACACGTGTTTCAGGGTCGAGAAACAAATCAGTTTATTCTGTACAAGTCGTTGTGCGCTGCCGTCTTGTTGATATTGATTATCAGTTAGATTTAAGTGAGTGTCAACACCTAATTGAAAATTATTCTCATTATCATGTTGGTATTTTAATTAACATTAAAAAAGAAGGTTTTCGGGGAGTTTATGGTGCTGTGCTGCTGTTGAATTTCAGGCATAAAAAAAGCCCGTAAGGGCTTTTTAGTATCATATCTACCGTCACCGATATGAGCAATGTAGCAAGTAAAATAGTAGGGCGGTTATCTGTCGTCAACATCAAGGGGCGTTGCGGTTAGCAACAGGTAACCTTGGCTGTTTACGTGCGCCACACGTGTTTCAGGGTCGAGAAACAAATCAGTTTATTCCGTACAAGTCGTAGTACTTTGCCGTCTTGTTGATATTGATTATCAGTTAGATCTATAAATCTGTCAACACCCATTTGCAAATAATTCTCATTTATTTTGTTTTTTGTAAAAAGTACAAATAAAGCAAAGAGTTACTGTTAGCCCTAATGGAGCTAAAGTGATTTGTAATGGTCAAGGCGACGATTTATTTGTTCTGCAAGCTCTTTATCTGTTTGCCCTTCGCTATCGATGATAAGTAAAAAGTATTGTTGCTCGGTATCGATAACCTTAATCACGGTGTTATCAAATTTCGTTTTTCCATAGGTTACTTCTATACTCGTAATATCTTTAAAGTGCTTTAATCGTGATTCAAGCTGCCCTTGTTCATTTTGCCAATAGCTAAATATATAGTTGTCAGTAATGCCATTACCGTCACTACGAAAATCAAAAAAAGCATCACTGTAAAAATATAAAATATCTTCATCAATGGGCATTAGTTGTTGGCGTTGTAAAAATTGCACCTGAAATGGCCATAGCTTTTCACCTTTGACAATTGATGCGCCGGGTAATAAATAAGCCTCTTGCAGCAGTCCTAAAAATAAAATTGGTGCCCAAATTATGCTGATAACGATGTTTCTTATACGCCATTTAGAGTTATATATCAGTGCTTCAGATGATTGATTTATATGCTGAATATAGTTCACCAGCGGTAGCCAAATGAGTGGGATAATGCATAATCCAATAGTTGCATAGTCACTAAAACGTGTAGTGGCTGTAATTACTATAAGTAGTAACCAGCCAATTAAGGCTAGTGCATTTGGCATGATTTTATTTTTTTTATGGTGCTCTTGGCTGTGTGCAAGTAGCTCTAAAAATAAAGAGTAGAAGAAAAACAGTGCAAAAATCCCACGAGCAATCGGCATTATATGGCTATCTTGCTGTGCTTTTATCGCCAGCCAGTTACGGTAGCTCCAGTAGTTAATAAATAGCCCTAAGGTAAATATGCTATAAATAATAAATTTAGCGTTCGATACAGGGTAAAAATGAGTGTTATTGAAGGTTGGGCGTTTTGCTGATTCTATGCGCCATGCCACTATAAAGAACACCATGCCTATAAGGTACACACATAGCAAAACAATGATCCAATTGTCTTCGAGATCCAACCCGCCAGAATCACTTGTAGTCGCTTCGCCATCAATATATTTAATAATGCCAAAGTGAGTGTGATCGATCAGTTTTTCTCGTTCATCAAGGTATAGCTTGATTTGATCCGCTGGAATATGGTCTTGTTTGGCGCTAAATGAAAAATTAAGCGTGAGGGTGTTTTCAGCAAAGTGAATATTCTTTTTAAAGTAAAAGAAAGGGTTATCAACTTCGACTTGTTCGTTATCAAATTGCCAATTTTGTTCTTCAAATTTAACTTTAATGGTTGTTTCAATGTTATTTGGGTACTGGAAATAGAGCGGAGCGGTACGCGTAATTTGATCTGGTTCGTAAACACTGTTTTGAATCTCTGAGGCATAAAAATCTGCTCTTAGATCTGGGTCAGCGGGTTGCCAAAAATCATCAATCAAATAAAACTCATTGCTTAAAAGTTCACCATTATTGGCATTTTCAGTCACTGTCATCGGCTGATCAATAGTTAGACCTTTAAAGTAGCCTTGGTAATACTCAAGGTAGTCTTTGGCTATTTGATCAAGGCCGTTGCGTGCTAGTGAGCTGCGTCTATTTATGGCTTCAAATCCGCTATACAAATAGCTAGTTTGGAAGGTTGCTGGTTGTTCACGGTTTTGCGCTATGGTGTAGTTATCAGTGGTTTTAATTCTCAGACCGTCAACAGGTGGCGCCATTTTTGTGAGCTGCTGCTCAAAAGGTTTAATGATTAATGCATAGCCATAGTTTGGTTGAGCTAGGTGCTCTAAGCTTCCCGTTTGATAGCTTATCGTTGGGTCTAACCAATAACGTTGTCCCGCATATTCAAGTGTAACAATAACGTGGTCAAACTGGTTCGCAGAAGGAGGAAGCCGATTTAAGCGCTTGCCCTCTTCGGTGTTTACCAGGGCTGGGTAAGCTGGGATCCCCATCGCTTTGAGTAATGATATAAGGAGCACTGTTTTGTCTTTACAGTCGCCATAGCGCAGTTCAAGAGTTTCTGATGCGGGTGTTGGTTGGTGTGAGTTTGTGCCCATTTCCAAGCCCAAATAACGCACTTCATCTTGGCTAAACTTCAAGGCTGCGGCAATGCGATCAGTGACTTGGAGGTTTTGCATAGTAATATCATCGGCAACTTGCGCAACGCTAGCAGTGACCTCAATGGCAGATTGATATAAAGGAATAGCCCACTCGGTGACCTCTTGCCATGTGTTTAATTCAGAGAAAAAAACCTGTTTATAAGGGCTATACCAACGTGGTGTTTGATTTGAAGATGCAACAGTTGCTTGATTACGTAAGCTGATTTGATAGTCATGCCCAACAGCAAGCGGAGTGTCTTTTATATCAGTCTCACCATTGACGGTATTAATATAAAGTGGCGTTGATTTTTGCCACAGCACACGCATAAATTGTTGTGCAACGGGCACTGACCAGTTTAACGTACGAGACACGCTAAAGTGTTGATAAACAGGATTACGCCCTGTAATCGTAAAGCTGTAGTCGAGTTTGTCGTTTACGCGCATGTCATCAACAATAATATTTAAAGTAAGGCTGCCGTTGTAGATGCCATTGGCTAATTCAGTTTCTCGTTGTAAAACCTTAAATTGCGCGCTGGTGAGTTTATCTATGTATTGGCCATCACGAATAAGGCCCAGCCCATTCAGGGTGAGGGTTTGATAACTGGGATCAAAATCTAAATTTAGTTGGCTTATATAATCAATACCACTTTGATTCACGGCCTGCATAACTGTGCGCGTATAGCGTTGCGTGGGTTGCTGCTGTGAAACGTTGATTTGGGTATCGAGGAGTAAATAGTAAGTACCATCGATAATTTGGTTAACGGGAATGTCAGTTTCAATGAGGGGGTGTTTTTTTACCCAACTATCGGCAGTTTGTATTTGGTATTCTTGGCTGGTGCTATAAAAACTTATAACTAAAAAGCACACGCTAAGAGCGAGGCTGGTTAACTGAGTCCATTTCATTATTGTTCTTCTTTTGGTTGGTTTTTGGTATTCCCTATAGGCGTTAGATTACCAAGCTATTGCTTTTAAGCCAATAAAATGAAGAGGATTCTTTATTTCGGTAAGGTAATTAATACGCGTGTACCTTGGCAATGAGGATTGGCTAATAACTGTAGTTGACCACTTTGGTTACGAATAAGTTCGCGGCTTATAACTAAGCCTATGCCAGCTCCTTGTTCTTTAGTTGAATAAAAGGGCACAAATAGGTTGTCGGGATTTGTAATACCAGTACCGCTATCGAGTAGCTCAATAATGACCTTATCACTTTGCTGCTGCCAATTAAGTGTTGGTGCGTGTTTGCTTCCTGCTTCAAAAGCGTTTTTAATTAGGTTTATTAGTGCTTGTTCTAACTGCCCAAGATCAACATTAAAGTGCTGAATCTCAGCGGCTTTAATGACGAGCTGTGGAAATAAAGCATGTAATCTAAGGTTAATTGTCTCGTTCGTCACCGCTTGTTTTTTTGCTGCAGGTAACTGCGAAAATGCGCTGTAGCTGGCCACAAAGTCGAGTAAATGCTGAGCACGTTTTTCAATTACTAGCAGCATGTCGCTGGCTAAGTCAGGCTCTTTATTGATCTGCCCTTGCTGTTTCATCAGTTGCAATGATTGGCTCATTGAATAAATTGGGGTTAGAGAGTTTCTTACCTCATGATTAAGAACCCTAATTAAGCGTTGCCATACCTGCTTTTCATTGGCACGTAATTGCTGCTCGATAGAAAATAAAGTGAGTAGTTCATAGCTTCGCCCGGCGCGCCAAAAAGTTTGTGATGAAATATGAAAACGCTGCTCAAAGCGTGATTCATCGTTTTGTTGCCAATTGCCTTGGCTGTAAGTGAGGCCGAGATTGTTAGCTGTTAAACCATCAATGGTTGGGTTGGTTAAGCTATTTAAAAATGCTTGATTGGTAAAATATATAAGCCCGTGAGGGTCTAAAATAACAATGGGTAAATCAAGCATGCCAACAAACTCAAACACAAACTCTTCGGTTTGCATATAATGGCGTTTATTTTTAGCAATTTTGTTTCTGAGCTTATTAAAATCAGTTTTTAGACCGCTAATACGCCCGCCTTGATATTGCGCTAAATGCCAGCTGTTACTTTCATCGTTCGCTAACGCATCTAATTGCAGGCCAAAGCGATCTATCACATCAGTAATGAGTCGGTAGCATTTAACTAAACCGCCTATCGCAAGAGCTGCTATTGGTAATAAAATGCTGGCGCTGGTAAACCAATCAACATCCCATGCAATGGCGAGCAAGCCGCACAGTAAGAGTAAGACTGCGGCAACTAAATAAATATACCGCTTAATACGTTGTTCAAATGAGAGCGCGTTTGGCATTAACTGTCTGCTTCTTTTAAATCGAGCTGATGCTTATCAATACGACGATATATGGCCGACTTACTGAGCCCTAAAAACTCGCCTGCGGCAATGACATTGCCATTAAATTCGGCCAGTGCTTTTTGAATCATTTGTTTTTCAAGCTCTTCCAGTGGCAATAAAGGTAATGATTTATCACCTGCTGTACTATGACTGACCTCACTGCTGGGTTGTTCTAAAATTAAATCATTGGCTGTAATGTTGTCGTTATCGCTCATGATCACGGCGCGTTCAATACAATGGCTAAGTTCGCGTACATTGCCCGGCCAACTGTATTGCGTGAGGGCAGTCATTGCGTGTGTCGTGAGTGTCATATTTGTGCGTTTATATTTTCTACCATGAGTTGTGAGTAGGTGGTTTGCCAGCTCAATAATATCTTCTACTCGTTCGCGCAGTGGTGGAATATGTAGCTCAATAGTGTTGAGCCTGAATAGTAAGTCGCGGCGAAATTCTCCCGCTTCAATCGCTTTGGCAAGTTCTGCATTGGTGGCAGCAATAATCCGTACATCGGCTATTTGCGTTTGGCTTGAGCCTAATACTTCAAACTCTTGGCTTTCTAGCACACGCAGCATTTTACTTTGCAGTTCAAGCGGCAGGGTGGCTATTTCATCTAAAAATAAGGTACCGCCGTTGGCTATTTCAAAGCGGCCTAGGCGGTCTTCTTTGGCATCGGTAAACGCGCCTTTTTTATGGCCGAATAACTCGCTTTCAAATAATGAGGGGGCAATAGCGCCAATATTTACGCTCACGTAACGTTGTTCACAACGGTTAGAATGCTGATGAATATACTGTGCTAATAAGCTTTTTCCGGTGCCATTTTCACCGGTGATTAAAATACTGGCATCGGTTTTTGCTGCGCGTTTAGCGCGTGTAAGTAGTTGCCGCATAGCGGGGGAATTGGCAATGTAATCGGCATTTTTAGTGGTGTTTAAGGCTTTTAAACAAGCATTGTCGTGGCTGGTTTTTTGCTGTTTGAGTTGCTGTTGTACTACCGCCGTTAAGCGCAAGTTGTTCCACGGTTTTTCTATAAAATCTAGCGCGCCTAATTGCATCGCTTTTACGGCAACATCAACACTGGCCCATGCGGTCATTACCACCACGGGTATTGTTGAGCCAAGCGACTGTAGTTGTTTTAAAAATCGCAGCCCTTCGTCGCCTGAGGTGGTGTCGAGTTTAAAATTCATATCTAGCAATATCAGGCTAATAGTACTGCTATTAATTAGCCCCAGTGCCTGCTCTGGGCCTTGTGCTTCAATGCATTGATAGCCAATTTGATTTAACGCCACGATGGCGGCCATGCGCACATCGGCTTGGTCGTCGATAACTAAAATTGTGTCCATTTTGTTCTTCTTGTTTCAAGCAAAAGCAAATTGCTTTGCTTTTGCTTGGTGGGTAAACAATATTCGCTTAGTCGTTACGAAGCGCGGCCATAGGTTTGGCTTTAATTAACAGCAATAGTGGTCTAAAGCAGGCAAACATGGCAATAATCAAGGTAATTGTCCATGCTATTAATTGTAGTCGCACGTCCATAATTAACCACGATATTAGCTGTTCTTGTAGCATAAAGTAACCCGCCAATACGGTTGCTATGGCCAGAATAAAGCCAATGAGCACGGGAATAACAGCTTCTTTACTCATGAGTTTAAATAAGCGTATCTTTTTAGCGCCGAGCGCCATGCGAATACCAAACTCATAACGGCGCAGGCCTAAGTTATAGCTCAACACGCCAAAGATGCCTATTGCTGCTAATAATAGAGTAAATAATGCCAAGGTACTACATAGTGCAACGGTTAGGTGGCTCATATACAATAAATCATCGTACTCTTGTTGTAAGTCTCTAAATTGCCATAACGTTAGGTGACTATTGGCTTTTCTTAATAAACTTAAAACTTGCTTACTGGTAAGCTCAACACCTTGCTCTGTTTCAATAACAAACATATAGCTCCAAGGCTGTGCCGGCCACCACATATGCCGACCAAATGATTCATCATAATATTTAGGATGGTTAAAATCCTCCGTTATGCCGACAATTTCAAACATTTTATCTTCAAGGCCTTTGTAGCTTTTACCGATAACATTTGTGTACTCTTGATCGGGTAATAGCCATTTAGCGACACTGATAGATACCAATAGCTCGTTAGTTTCACCGCGCATTGCTTGCTCACTAAAAGTACGCCCAGCGAGTATTTTTGTGCCCACTAAATCAAAGTAATCAGGCCCGACCCACTGGCTTGGGAAGAAGATTGAGCTTTTACCTTCAACATCGGTCAAGGTATTGGCATTTTGCCTTGCGGATACCGGGCTTTGCCCAATAGCAACATCTTTAATGCCCTCACTATTTTGTAATACTTTTTGATACTGCTTAATTTGCTCGTAGCGCTCAGCCAGTGTTGCATTGTTATTGGTTTGAAATAACTGTGCAAAGTACAGGTTTTGAGTGTCGCTACCCAGTGGGCGATTAATGGTGTCGAGTGCTTTGCTAACAATCATAATTGAAAAGCTAACTAATAAAGCGGCCACAAACATTTGTGTGCCAATTAGTATACGCACAGTACGCCCAGATACTTGCGACACGCCGCCTTTGCCACTGTTTTGCATTTGGCTATTTAAGGTTTTGTAGTTAACTAAACGTGCGGTAATCATCGAAAATATATACGCGAGAGCAATGCACATAACTACCGCAATCAGCACCAAATTAAGGTCAACAGCCAAGCTGTTTACTAATGGTAAACGTCCTTCTGCAAGTACTTTAAATAACCGAATACCCCAAATAGATAAAAACAAAGCAATACTGACCGATATGCTCATTAAAATGAGTGATTGCAGTAAAATGCTGCTAAATAAAGTTTTACGTTTTGCGCCCAGTACGGCTTGCAGTGCTAAGGTTTTATGTTGTGCTAATGCGCGCGAGAAAAACAAGGTACTGACGTTCAGTACAGCGATGATCAATAGCCCTACTGCACCTGCAAGCATCATTAAACTAAGTTGATCATTATTACCAAGTTCAACTTCGCGATACGGTGTAACAACGGGCTTTACATCAGTTATACCGCCATTATTAAGCCACTGGGATTTAATCGTATCAATTTGAGCTTTTAAGTCGGTTTTTACTTGCTCGTTAGTGACGCTAGGTTTTAATACTGCAATCAGTTTTAAGTTTCTAAAGGTGTTGGTCCACGGGCTTTGCCAGTCATCATTATGGAAAAATCGACGGTCAGAACTGGTTGGATACCACACATCAACAGAGCCCGCTTTAATCATGTAGGGTGGGCTGAAATTAGCCGCTACAACCCCCGTTATTATATGCCCATCACCTTCAATCTCACTGGCTGTTTTTAAGGACTTACCAATTACATCAGGGTCACTATTAAAATGTTCTTTCCAGAACTTCTCTGAAATGACCGCGCTATTATCAGCTTCCTCTAAAGTTCCGCCCTTTTTAAAGCCATGTCCGAGTAAAAAAGGAGTATGTAGGAGCTCAAAATATTCACCACCCACATACAGCACATCCTTTTTTGGTTGGCCGTCTAAGTATAAAAAAACATTTTCAGCGGCATTCATCATAAAAGCTTGCTCAAAGCTTTGGTTGTTTTTAAGCCAGTGCACAATTGACTGGTAACTTTGAAAGCCAACCGCATCATAGTCGTCATAGGTTAGGCTTTGCTCAACCACCACCATGCGGGTTTCGTCAAACACATCAAGGGGTTTTAAAAAGTAACTATTAACCAGGCTTAGCACTACAAATAACGTTGCGAGAGTGAGCGCCAAGGTGGCAACAACGGCGGTAACAAACCCCGGTGCGTTCATCAGTGATGCCCACGCCAAGCGCAGTTGACTACGTGTTTTAGTTAAACGGCTCATGTTAAATTACCTCGGCAGTATTAGCGGGTACAGCGCTGGTATTTTCAGTGTGTGCATCTTGGCGCGCCTGCGAATACGAGATAATTTCGCCATCGAGTAATTTTAGCTGAGTTTTTGCACGTCCTGCGTAACGTAAATCATGGGTTACCATACAAATGGTGGTGCCTTTTTGGTTTAGCGCATCAAGTAAGTCCATCACTGCATCACCATTTTTAGAATCGAGGTTACCGGTTGGCTCATCGACCAATAAAATACTTGGTTTACCGGCAAGGGCGCGGGCAATGGCAATACGTTGTTGTTGCCCACCAGATAGCTGGTTTGGTTTATGCTGAGCACGATGCCCCATTTCAACTTCATCAAGCGCATGCTTTACCGCACTTTGAATATCGGCTTGGCTCATAGCTGGTTCTCGATAAGTAAGCGGAAGCGCCACGTTATCAAACACCGAGAGTTCATCTATTAAATTAAAAGACTGAAAAATAAAGCCAATGTGTAAATTACGTAGCTCTGCTTGTTGGTCCATATCAAGGGTTTTAGTATCGACGCTTTTAATTAAATATTGCCCTTCGGTAGGGCTGTCGAGTAAGCCAAGTAAAGACAGTAGCGTTGATTTACCACACCCTGATGGACCACTAATGCAGATGTAATCGCCTTGCGTTATAGCAAGGTCAATATTCTTTAAAGCGTAGGTTTCAACACTTTGGCTGCGGTAAACCTTGGCGATATTTTTTAATGAGATAAGCGTATTTGCGTTCATAAACTTTCCTGTTCTATTTTTATAGTTGCCAAATGCTGCCATTTAGAGAGATCTGAAATGATCAGCTGTTCACCCACTTTTGCGCCGCTTAAAAGTTGAATTTTGTTATCACTGAGTGTACCAAATTCAATTTTAGTTGGGTGGGCTAAATGAGTGGTGGGGTTGAGCTTAAAAAGCATGGCATTGCTATTTGCTTGTGCTTTTATGGGTAAATTAATGGTCAGCGCGTTCGGTATGATGTGACTTATTACATAGCCTTCAATGCTTAAGTCGGGGCGAGCGTTAGCTGGCAGCGTACCTGTTAAATCAAGCTCAATCATTACACGGCCGTCACTGACGATAGGGTCAATACGAGTGACTTTAGCCAACACTTCGCTACTTTCACCTGCGCTAAATGTATTTACTTTAGCGGGCATATTTAACGCTATTTTTTCAGCTTCACTTTGTTGAATACTCAATTCAGCCTTAAGGGCTGTATCAGAGCCAACGACGGCAAGCCGTGTGCCCGGCGTGAGATTTTGACCAAGCTCTACATTAAGTGCTTGCAGCATGCCATCAATCCCTGCGGTTATTTGTAAATCATTAAAAGCTTGTTGTTGTACTTGGTAATTTAGTTCAAATTGGCTCAATAGCTCTTGCTGAATTTTGCTGCGTTCATGGTGCATATCGGCTAATTGGGCTAAGCGCTGTTTTTCAATATCTACACGTTGTTCTAGCTGTTTAACGGTTAATAAACTGCGTTTGTAATCAAGGCTAGAGACAATACCTTGCTCGATCAATTTACTTTCGGCCTCTGCACGCAGCTGGGCACTTTCAAGATCGCTTTTTAAAATAGTCAGGTTTGCTTGGCGCTCTAGCAGTTGACTTTTTTGATTGATTATTTGTTCGTTAACGCTGGCTTTTTGCCTCGCTAACTCTAACCGTGCGACTGATAAACGCTGCGCTTGAAGTGGATTTACGAGGCTTAAAATAACCGTGTCTTTACTAACTCGCGTGCCAGGGTAAACATGAATTGCTTCGACCATGGCGGTATCAGTATTGGTTAAGTAACGCTGGTGCTTTGATTTTAAGCGGCCAAACCCACGAATTTTTACCACAAAGTCAGCTTGGGTTACGCTGGTAATTTGCAGCTGACTGGCCGCTAATGAATGAGGAGCAAGCCACTGCTGTAAAGCAAAAGCAATTAATCCGCAGCCAATAATCAATAAACCAATAATGAGCTTTTTACGCGACGTTGGTTTATTACTTCGCGCTAAGGTGCTGTCTATATCCATGGTATGTGTTATTCGTTATCAAAAATAATTAACCAGATAAAGCCAGTTTTATGCCAAAGGTTAACTTATTGAAAATAAATAAATTAAATATTTATGGATGCATGGGTTTTCCCATCGATGGGAATATGAATTTAAAAATGGGAGTAAAGTGATTTTTAAATATTGATGTAGTCGCGGCCTTATTCAGCCCTCAAAATTAATCTTTCCAAAATGGCTGTTGTTTTGTTCTTTTTGGGCTTTTTGTTCATTTAATTTATTTGTCTTTTCAGGTACATAACGTTATTTTTTATTGCTGTCCTCGTATTTCCTTCTGCCTGTAAATCAATAAGTGATCAAAAATGAGTCAATTAATAAATAACCTTAGCTTTAGGGTTAAATTTGCTATTCCTGTGGTTGTTGCCCTAGTTATATTTTCTGTGTTGTCAGGGTATGTTCTTTATACATTTAAAGAGCAGGCACGTCTTAATAGCTTTATAAGTTTAGAGGTGCGCACTGTACTTGATGATCTAGAAGATGGTTATCGCGATCTATTCCAAGTAAAAACCGCTGGCTTAAGCATGGTGTTAGGCCAAGGCGATAAGCAAAACTATTTAATTCAGCAAGACGAATATAGAAGCAATATAGCGCGTGTAGATGCTCGTCTTTCAAGTCCATTAAAGCTGGTTGATTCAGGTTACATCGATGCGATAAATGCACAGCGAATCGATAATATAAAAGCCGATGTAGTTATTTGGTCTCGTTATTATCAAGGGTTATTTAGTGATCATGCTTTAGCAGCAAGTTATTTAGCTGAACATAAACAAGATATGGAAACGGTGCTTGGCCGCATTCGCAAAAACGTTACTACCATGCGTGATGAAATAGACGCTAAACTTTCAAATTCACTCATTGAGATTGACGAGCAACAAACCTCGGCAAGTTATGCACTGCAATTTGGCATGTTATTAAGTTTTGTATTATCGATTGCTGCTACGTGGTTGTTATCAGGCGTTATTTTAGCGCCATTAAAGCAAATGCAACTCGCACTTGAAAACATAGCTTGCGGGCAAGGTGATTTAACCCAGCGTTTAAATATTGAATCGCAAGATGAAATGGGTTCATTAGCGCGTTCATTTAATACTTTTATAAGTAAAATTCATAACACGGTACTTGCAGTTGTTGGTTCGGCTGAGCAGGTACGCACTGAAACGGCAAACTTACGTACTATTACAGCCAGTGTGCTAAACGAAGCCAGTAATCAGCAAGTTGAAAGTGAGCAGGTGGCTGCGGCGGTTAATGAAATGAGTACCACCAGCGATAATGTTAGCCATAATGCTAACGATGCAGCGAGCGCTACAAGCAACGCAAATAACGATGCAAACGTGGCAAAAGCGACTATCGAAGAAACTATCTCGTTAATTAATCAGCTTGTAACCGACATTTCAGCATCAAGCGATGTAATAAACACCCTAGAGCAAGATGTGATGAACATTGCCACTGTGCTTGATGTTATTCGCGGGATTGCCGATCAAACAAATTTACTCGCACTAAATGCAGCCATTGAAGCCGCTAGAGCCGGTGAGCAAGGACGTGGTTTTGCTGTGGTTGCTGATGAAGTGCGCTCGTTAGCGAGCCGTACACAAGACAGCACTGGTGAAATTAATGCCATGATTGAAAAGCTTCAGCAAGGTACTAATCAGGCTGTTAGTGCAATGCAAGCGAGCACTAAAAGCGGGCAGCAAACTATTGAGCACTCTCGCGGGGCGGCGCAATCGGTGCAGCGCATTAATGATGCCGTCACCATCATTAATGATATGAACATGCAAATAGCTACAGCGGCGACGCAGCAAAGCCAAGTGAGTGAAGACGTGAATATCAATGTGCAGCGCATCGCTACATCAAGCGGTAATATGCTCGAAAAAGTAGATCATGCTGAACGTGCATGCCAAGCATTGGCGCAGCAGTGTCAACAGCTAGACAACTTAGTAAGCAACTTCAAAGTATAAGTAATGAAGGGGCTTGAGTATATGCTGCCCCTTAATCCGCTTAAATTAGCTAATCCCCGTTAAATAATAGATGACTATCAATGAGTTATTGCTCGTTCTTTTTGTGCATATTGTGCGTGGTTTTTATGCGCTAAATGCATTTTAAACAGATCAATGCAGCTTAACTTCTAAACATTTCGTTAATCTCACGTTAACACTATGCTCGAAGTTAGATGGCAGTGTGCAGTAGCTCATCTTAATGACAACAAAACTAAAATAATTGGTGTGGAGTAAAACAATGAAAGCAAGTAATACACAACTGGCGTTAGCTGTTGCAGCAGCGTTAGCAAGTACCTCTGTGTTGGCCGACAACGATACACAAAAACTACAGCAGCAATTGGATGAGCTACAAAAAGAAGTCGACTCAATGAAAGGCAATAAAGCATTTGACCTTGAGTTTGGTGGCCGCGTTCAGCTTGATTACAATTACTTTAATGGTGCATATAACGCAAATAATGACGGTGATGCTGGCAGTGATTTTTTCCCGCGCCGTATTCGTACGTACGTGGAAAGTGAGCACGGTAATTGGGATCACAAATTATTGCTTGAGTTTGGCGAGGGCACAGCTGAAATCGTGATGGCGCGTGTGCGTTATGCATTCGATAACGGCCTAAAAGTGAAGGTGGGTAAAATCCGTGAAGATATGTCGCTTAATGCGTTAACGAGTTCTAAGCATATCAACACGATTGAGCGTAGTACCTTAGCAAATACTTTCTCACCGTTTTTCCGTTGGGGTGTATCGGCTTATCAATATTTTAAAGACAGTGGCGTGCGTTATGCCGTTGGTGTGTATAAAAACGATGCATTTGGTGCATCAGGCCATGATGAAGATGATAACTTAACACTTGCCGCAACAGGGCGTTTAACGTGGTCGAGCGCGTCGCCGGGCGATGTTATTCACCTAGGTGCGTGGCATTCATATCGTGATATGGGTGGTAATGAATTAGGGGCGCGTTTTGCCCGTGGTGAAATTCGCGAAACCAATGTGCGCTTGGTGGATTACGCTGTTGGTGGTGATGCTGTCGCATTAGATAGTTTATCGCAAACAGGTCTTGAGTTTGCTTTTCAAGCTGACTCACTCACTCTTGAGGCCGAATACGCCAGTCGTTCACTTGATGCCGTAAATAGCGCCGACGCCCTTGATGGTGAGCGCTTTGATGGTTTTCATGTATCAGCCAGTTACTTTTTAGGGGGCGAGCAGCGCCAGTACAAAGCGGGTTCTGCGTTATTTGTACAGCCTAAAGGCGTTAAAGACGCATGGGAACTTGTTGCTCGTGTATCGCAAATGGACGCAACAAGCAGTACGCAAGGCACTGAAGTAACAACTTACACATTAGGCACTTCTTACTACATTAGCAGCGACATTAAATTTATGGGTAACCTTATTTACAGCGATGTAGAAGGCCCAGGAACAATCGCGCTTGTAGGTGATGAAGATTCGGGTATGGGCTTTAGCGCACGTATGCAGTACTTATTTTAAGAGGTAGCGGAACATGAATTTATTCAAATCATTTAAATCAGTTAAAACGACGGTGCTTGCAGCATCGCTCATATTAAGCAGTCCATTTGCACTGGCCGATATTCACTTTTTAGTACCCGGTGGTCCTGGCGGCGGTTGGGATACAACAGCACGTGGTGTAGGCGAAGGCTTAGTAAAAGCAGGTATTGAAGATAATGCCTCTTTTCAAAATATGTCGGGTGGCGGTGGTGGCCGTGCAATCGCATATTTGATTGAGTCAGGGACTAAAAAAGGCGATATTTTAATGGTTAACTCAACACCTATCGTGTTGCGTGCATTAACGGGTAAAATTCCGTATAGCTATCGCGATCTAACGCCTGTTGCCAGCATGATCGCCGATTATGGTGCATTTGTTGTACGTAATGATTCGCCATTTAAAACGTGGCAAGATGTGATCGCCTCAATGAAAAAAGACCCAAGCTCGGTAAAAGTAGCCGGTGGCTCGGCGCGTGGCAGCATGGATCACTTAGTTGCAGCGCAAGCGGTTAAAGCCGCAGGCCTTGATGGGCGCAGGTTACGTTATATTCCTTATGATGCAGGCGGTAAAGCAAAAGCTGGTTTACTATCTGGCGAAGTTAACTTGCTTTCAACGGGTCTAAGCGAAGCGTTAGAAGTGGCTAATGGCGGTCAAGCACGTATTTTAGCTGTGACCTCAGGGGATGCACTACCTGATTACCCTGAAATCCCAACACTTAAATCACTAGGTTATGACATGGAATTTGTGAATTGGCGTGGCTTTTTTGCAGCTCCCGATTTACCAGCCGACAAACTGGCAGAATACACTGAAAAATTACGTAAGCTACAAACAACACCTGAGTGGGAAGTGGTCCGTGCGCGTAATGGTTGGTTAAACCTGTTTCAAGAAAAAGATCAATTCATTAAGTCACTCGAAGCACAAGAAGCACAGCTCAAAGTCGTGATGGAAGAGCTTGGTTTTATTCGCACATTACGTTAATCGAGGCGCCAATGTTGAACCGCGAATTACTAGGGCCAAGTTTATTCTTGGCGCTATTTACCCTATACGCCATTATTGCATGGCAAATTCCGTTACTCCCATTTGAAGAGTATGAAACAGTGACCTCAGCCACCTTACCTAAGGTGTATGCGGCATTTGGTATTATTGTGTGTTTACTGTCGATAGCAGCAACCTTGCTAAAGCCAAAAGAGCAACCAAGTGATGAGCAGCAAACACTTGAAAAATCGAATGTACTGCGCACAGTGGCATTGCTAATTTTAATGGTGTTATACAGCGCTATGCTAGAGCCAATTGGTTTTTTACTCTCAACCAGTGCGTTTTTGTTAATAGGCTTTTTTGTGATGGGCGAGCGCCGTAAAGCAGTTTTATTACTGGCCTCAATTCCTGTTGCTGTGGTGTTTTGGTTTTTAATGACCCAAGTGCTGGGCATTTATTTGGTTCCTGGCAACCTGTGGAGTTAAGTTATGTTTGATGGAATTATGCTGGGCTTGTCGACCGTACTCGACTGGAACAACTTACTTTATGTGATCATAGGGTGTTTTGTTGGTACTTTTATCGGCATGTTGCCGGGCTTGGGCCCTATTACCGCTATTGCATTGATGATCCCCATTACTTACAGCATTGGTGCTGATTCGGGTATGATTTTAATGGCTGGTGTGTATTACGGCGCAATATTTGGCGGTTCAACCTCGTCTATTTTAATAAATGCACCAGGGGTTGCTGGGACCGTAGCGTCTTCCTTTGATGGCTACCCACTTGCAAAGCAAGGTCACGCTGGTAAAGCATTGGCAATTGCTGCCTATTCCTCCTTTATTGGTGGCACAATTGGCGCAATATTATTAATGGTGGCCGCGCCGCTGTTGGCAAAAGTGTCGCTGAGCTTTCAATCTCCCGATTATGTCGTGCTGATGTTTTTAGGTTTAACAGCAATCGCAGCATTTTCAAATAAAGGGCAATTTTTAAAAGCCATGATGATGACCGTATTTGGTCTTATGTTGGCAACAGTCGGTATTGATCCGTCCTCAGGTACTGAGCGCTTTACTTTAGGCCAAGCTGATTTACTTGATGGTATTAGTTTTTTATTGGTGGCTATGGCAACTTTTGCTCTGGCTGAAGCACTTATTAATGTTACACGTCCGGAGAAAAAAGACGTTAAGGGCATTAATGATTCAGACACACCACAAATAGGCTCAACCAAATTAACTAAAGAAGAAATTAAAGATATAGCCCCTGTTATTGGTCGCTCGTCTATTCTTGGTTTTATTGTAGGTGTATTACCGGGCGCAGGAGCAACGATTGCCAGCTTTATGGCTTATGCAACTGAGCGAAACTTAGCGCCTAAAGGCCTAAAAGAGAAATTTGGTAAAGGGTCATTGCGCGGTTTAGCAGCGCCAGAGTCTGCCAATAATGCAGCATGTACGGGATCATTTGTACCATTACTGACATTAGGCATCCCAGGTTCAGGTACAACTGCGATTATGCTCGGTGCATTAATTGCCTACGGTATTCAACCGGGTCCTATGTTAATGCAAGAAAACCCTAGCGTGTTTTGGGCGGTGATTGTAAGCATGTACTTTGGCAATATTGTGCTACTTATTTTGAACTTGCCGTTAATCCCGTATTTTGCAAAAGTACTGGCAATGCCAAAGTCTGTTTTGACTGTGATGATTTTGTTCTTTAGCTTAATTGGCGTGTATCTCGTCTCCTTTAATACTTTTGATTTATTTATGATGGTGGGCTTTGCTATTGTCGCTTTAGTCTTGCGGTTACTGGCTTTCCCAATGGCACCATTACTACTAGGCTTTATTTTAGGTGACATGATTGAGCGTAATTTCCGCCGCTCTATGATGATTTCTGACGGCTCGTTAAGCTTTTTGTGGGAGCGCCCGCTGACATTGAGTATTTTTGTTATTTCAATATTAGTGTTGTTATTCCCATTAAAAGACTTTATAACCCAGCGTCGTGCAGATAAAGCCGCGCTTAAAGTGAAATCAGAGCATGCATCGTGAGGTAGGCTGAGGTAATGATGAAATACACCAAAAAACTAAATCCATTGCAAAGCATGGTTAAAAAGCCCAAGCGCTTAGAAACGCGATTAATTATTTGGGTAACCGGGTTATGCGTACTTCAAGCATTGATGTTTGGTGGATTGGTGTATCAGATTACCGCGCAAAGCTTAAACGACCACATAGGTGATAAAGCCCTTGCGGTGGCGACCAGTATTGCTGCGAGCAACAATGTTGTTCAAGCATTAAATAATCCGCAAAAATTAACCGCTATCAATCAAGAGATCGAAAATCTGCGCCAGCTCACTGGCGCAGATTTTATTGTTATAGGCGATAAAAATGCCCATCGAGTTGTTCACCCAGATAGCAATAAACTCGGTAAGCGCATGGTTGGTGGTGATAGCCAAGCGGCCTTGCAGGGAGAGCGTTATATCTCTATTGCCAAAGGCAGTTTGGGAGAGTCAATTCGTGGCAAGGTGCCTGTGTATGATGCGCAGGGGGATATTATCGGGTTGGTGTCGGTTGGTTTCTTGGTGCAATCGATTGAACCTTTGATTCAAGAACGCATTGTAGAGGTGATGATTTGGGGAGTTTTACTGGTTATTTTGAGCATTATAGCGGCGGTGCTTATTGGGCGGCGCGTTAGAAATGCCATATTTGGTTTACAACCTGACGAAATTGCGCGGTTATTCTCAGAGCAAGATGCCATTTTAAACACCATGCGCAGCGGTGTCATAGCTCTAGACCCCGATGGTCGAGTGCGCAAATTAACCCAAAGAGCTTGCGAGATTTTAGACAAACCTACCGCCTGTATAAATCAAGATTTAATGCTAAGTGACTTACTCCCTGAGCATGCTGAGTTCTTGCTGCGTAATCAACGTCGTAAAATGGTTGGTTTTGAACTGTTTGCAGCGGATAAACGCTTAGTATTGTCGCGGTTTTCATTGCAAGTACAAGGTCAGGCAGATGGCATATTATTAACATTGCGTCCTGCCGATGAGCAGGAGTATTTAAGTCAGCAATTGACTAAGGTACAAGCGTTTGCAGAGCTTTTACGTGTACAAACACACGACTATTCAAACAAATTAAATTTAATTGGCGCACTGATCCAAATGGGAAAGAGCGATGAGGCAATTGAGCTGATCGGCCAAGAAAGTCAAGGCTCGCAAGCACAAATACACCATTTGTTAGAGCATATTCAAGACCCCGTGCTCGCAGGTTTGTTGGTGGGTAAATACCACAAAGCGCGCGAACTCAATGTTACGTTGGAATTAAACCCAGATAGTCTACTCGGTGCAATAGCCCGTACCGAGATGCTCGAACGAGTGGTATCAATACTGGGTAATTTGATCGATAACGCCATTGATGCGGCAATTAGAGCAAGTAACGAACGCACACCGTATGTAAGAGTTACCGTTGATGAAACCAGTAAAACGCTGTTATTCGATGTCGAAGACAGTGGTTTTGGTGTTGGCGATGATCACGAAGTGATATTTACGCCACAATACAGCTCTAAAGCCGGGGCAGAACACGGTATTGGTTTATATTTAGTAAAGACCAATTTGGACTCCTGTGGAGGGAGTTTAGAAATTGGTGAATCAGATTTAAAAGGCGCACGACTAAGCGTTTATATTCCTAAATAACGTAATTTAGGGTAACAAGCCGTGGTAAAGCAAATAATAATAAAACTAAATGCGGCACATTAGCAATGCTAAAAATGAGTAATAAACAATGACATATTCAGTAGTTATCATCGAAGATGAAATAGAAGTCGCACAACTTTTGGCGCAATATTTATTGCTACCAAATGGTGTGGCGGGTAATCAAGCTGCAAGGCAAAGCCAGCGTCAAGGCCAGTATCAGGTTGTGGGTATTGCTGCAAACCTAAGCACGGCAACGGCCTTGTTGCATGCGATAGAGCCAGACCTTATTCTACTCGATATTCATTTACCAGATGGCAATGGCCTTGAGTTATTAAGTGACTTACGCCGACGTGCAATAAAAAGTGATGTTATGTTGCTTACTGCAGCCAAAGAAGTCGAAACTCTTGAAAAGGCCATGCAGCTTGGTGCCTGTGACTTTTTAGTTAAGCCGCTGATGCTCAATCGCCTTGATCAAGCATTGGCGCGTTTTGAAGCGCGTCAACGTTGCCTATCAGACGCAGACGAAGTCACGCAATCTATGGTGGATACGTTATTTGGCTCAAATGAGCAAAGTAAAGCGGTGGTAAGGCTCCCTAAAGGGGTTGATCAGCTTACGCTGAAAAAGATTATGGATGCATTTAAAAATAATCAAAAAACACCATTTACTGCCCAGCAAATGGGCGATTTAGTGGGAGTGAGTCGCTCTACAGCAAGGCGTTATCTTGAATATTTACTAGAGGCTGAACAAGTCAGCGCCGACCAAAGCTATGGCAGTATTGGTCGGCCTGAACGTTGCTATAAAATGGGTTAGTGATGTGGCAAAGCGGCTTAGGTTAATCTCTGGCGCTTTGCTTGCTGGACGTTGTATACGAGAAGGTAAACGTGGGTATATTGAAAGCACACATTTACCTTTACTAGAAAGAGTCAATATTTCCCCAGAAAACTGGTTAAAATTGACCACGCAATTTACGCGCGTATTTCATGGCGTAGTAGGCAGGGCATCTTCATAAGAAAGTTACTGTGAAAATCTACACAGAAAACGGCGAGCAAATATAGGTAACTGCGAAAAGTTGCTGGCATAAAGTTAAAAGTCCCCAGTAAAAAGTTAAAACTGCAACTATGCAGTCATTTTCATGCGTGCAATTTAAGCTTAAGAGGACAAGTAACTCATTTAATGGGTGAAATGAAAGTAACGCAGCAGTAAAAGATAAACTCATAACCTAAAAAGTAAATTTAAAGGAGCAGCTGTGTTGGTGCTATTAAAGTGGCTGTCTAGTTTATAGTTTACTGGCGAAGACCTTCGTGCACGTTTTATTGAAAAGTAATCTATCGCTAAGCTGTTTAAACGAATAAAAATAGTTGGCTTTTTCTTGTGAATTTAACATTGCAGTATGGTTACAATATGGTTACAGTATGGTTGTTTAGTGTAATATTTGAGCTGTATAATATACGCCGTTTTGGGGGGGGTTATAACCCCCCCCCCCCCAAAAAAAAAGGTGCTGTTCAATACGCTTTTTTTTGATTTATGCCTATCTTCTTAGGGAAGTGTTTTTAATAAATGGGCAAATAAGGAAATTAAATATGTTAAAAAAAATATTCATGATCTTGCTTTTCTTTTCTCAATCAGTGTTTGCTGGAGATAAAATAGCAACGACTTGTCATGGTTGTAATTCCAATGATATGAAGATACGAGCTGGAAATGTAGGCTGGGGTGAGCACGGACAAACAATAAATGTATTAGATTTTACACAATCAAAAATTGAAACTTATGAAAACTACACAGAATGGGATCAAGAGCACGGGTATGTGAGTCATCGTGAAATTATTAGAGTTAAAACCTCGGAAACGGATAAAAAAATATTTCAAGAAGTTAGTGATGCCCTTAATGAATTAGGAAATAATACATCTTCAAGCATAGCCCCCCCAGATGTCATTAATAACGTCTGGGATTTGCCAAATTATTCTAGAAATAAAAATAATTTAACAGACTATATTAAAGATCAACTTTGGGTTAGTTCAATAACAATCGAAGCAGTAAAAGATAAAGCTAGAAAATTAGGTTTTCTATCTGGTGAGTTAAACAAATATTGGTTACCTACTGCTAATGGAGGAAAGGTACTTTTTTCTATGAAGATAGATGGGGGAATAATTATTATAGAACTTCTGGAAGCAAGAGATAGTGACAATAATACCGTACCATTTAAAGTAAGTGATATTGGAACATACAAATTTAACAACCATAGTAATATTGGGGCTGCATCTGGTGCATTTTCAAGATTTGGGTTTTCTACAAGTATTAGAGTTGGCGCAGTAACAATTATAGACTGCGACAGTAGTGGGAAGTGCAGGCAAGTACCACCACCTAAATCAACAGATTAAAAAACAAAGGTGAAAAGGTAAGGTGAAAAGGTGACACCCATTCTAAAGTTTGTATTTTTTATATTTTTCACTAACTTTTAATTAGTGTAAAATATAATCAGGGTGTCACATGGCAATTGCAAGAAAGCGTCAAGTAAGTTTGGTTGATACAAAGTATTATCACTGTATTTCACGTTGCGTTCGTCGTGCTTTCTTGTGCGGTGAAGACCGTTTTACAGGGAAGTCATTTGAGCATCGCAGAGGGTGGGTTGAAGACAAACTGCTCAGTCTAGCCAAGGTATTTTGTATTGACGTTTGCGCTTATGCGGTAATGAGTAACCACACGCATTTAGTGCTGTATGTTGATGATAAAAAAGCAGAGCGCCTTAATGATAAAGCCATTATTATCCGTTGGCATAAACTCTGTAAGGGCACCGTGCTCACCAATAAATACATTCAGGGTGAAAAAATTAGCGACGCCGAGCGGTTCTTTTTAGATAAAACCATTACCGAATACCGCGAGCGCTTAACCAGTATTAGTTGGTTTATGCGACAGTTAAACGAAGATATCGCCCGCAAAGCCAATAAAGAAGACGGGTGTACAGGCCGATTCTGGGAGGGAAGATTCAAATCACACGCATTATTAGATGAAGCCGCCATAGCTGCATGCATGGCCTATGTCGATTTAAACCCAATTAGAGCCAAAATGGCGAATACCCCAGAAGAGTCAGCCCACACCAGTGTACAAAAACGCATTGAAAGTGCAAAGGACGGCAAACAACCCAAACAACTCCTGCGCTTTGCAGGGATGCCCAGGCAGCACATGCCCAAAGGATTACCGTTTGAGCTAAAGTCTTACTTAGAATTAGTAGAGCTCACAGGGCGATGCTTGCGTGAAGACAAACGCGGCCACATTGAAGAGGCGAACTTACCACTTTTAGCGCGCATCAATATCTCCCCTGAAAACTGGTTAAAACTCACCACACACTTTACCCGCGTATTTCATGGCGCAGTGGGTAGACCGTCATCACACGCAGGTTACTGCGAAAATTTAAACAGAAAACGACGCAGCAACCTCAGCAACTGCGAAAAACTACTGGCGTAGTGTTAACACTCATTTAAAACTAAAATTGCTCTTCAAGGGAAAAGCGTATGTGCCCGCAATGTAGACTCCTGCATTTTTGAATTTAGCCAAATTCAGTGAAACCGTGTTTAGATCGTGATTATGTCGAAAATGTTCACTTACTGATGACTTCAAGCGATGTGTTTGTTGTTTTGCTTCCAATGAATGATTGCGATGGGTGTTAACTTAAGTTTTCAAGGTGCGCATAAAGTTTTTGCTAATGCCGATGGTGTGGATGGAACTGGAAATAATGCACCCATATCAAGGCATACAATAAGTTCTTCTCGTACTGCAAGAGATAGCTTACGTGTGATATCTTCTCAAGCACGTTTACTAAGAACACCAGCTGAAATTACTAGTTATAACCGCAATTGGCTAAAACATTCTGCGTATAGGTTTGAATGGTCAGTTTCTAGTGCTTCAAGGAAATAGAATGTCAAAAAATAAAATGTTAGCTCTATTATGTTTAATAGTTAATTCACAGGTGTGCTTTTCAAGTTCGATTGAAAAGCCAGCTAGACCCATTTCAGCTGAAATATATACAATTTGTGATTCAGCATATTGTAATACGGGTGTTGTTTTAAAAAATAATACCGCATTTGAAATTAAGGTAATTTCAAATTACTTTGACGAAACTCATTTTACTGAGCATGCTTTTAATTTTTATAAGGCGAAAGATGTATATGCAACGAATAATCCGTTTGACAATCCATTACTGTTTCAAAATGTGGAGTTTACAAAACTCAAAGAAGACGCAATATTTAAACCTTTAGAAGTCAAAATTTACACTACGCTAATAAAAAGAGATAGATTGAATTTTGAAAAAGGTACTGAATATGTTGTTTATGCTGCTGATATGTATACTCGCTACATCATTAATGGAAACCAATCAACAATAAGGTCATTACATAGTAAGTTTGGAATAGTTGATGATTTACTTACCTTGCCTGATGATTAAACTAAGTGCTATTTATAGGGACGGGCCTTGCATTTTGCAGACCTGCCTCATTCTAAAGAATTAAGGCCCGAATTCATTATGCAAGTGCACCACTGACCATAACCCACCAATAAATATGACATTCTGAAATATTTGCTAATGTAGTAAGTGCGACCAAACTCATTATCGAGGGAATTCAGAATGTCTTACGAACATCTTAACAGTTTCGAACGAAAAGCTATCTACTATTGAAAAAACAAAGATGACACCCATTCTAAAGTTTGCTTTCGGTGAATAATTAAGATGGGTGTCAACTTAAATTCGGGTCTAGGTAAAAATTCAAATAGCTTTGTGGATAGTTATAAAGATGCGAAATCAAGAATTGACTAAAATTTTATTTATACCAATATTAATTGCTATTTTTTTAGCTTTTTTCTTTATTGAATCTTATAAAGAAAAAGAAAAGTGCAGGTTAACGTTGGCTAATTTAAACTCATTTTTTGAGCTTAGTAACTCTCCAGTAAAAAAAGGTGCAAATATTATAAGTGATGGTTCTTACTTTGTATTTAAGACAGCAGGTGGAAATTCATTAATGTATTATTTACTTGTTGAAAAGAAAAATCGCTTTGAGTTGCATGAGTTCTTTCAGTTTGGAGGGTGGAAGTCTCAAAATTTAGAGGTTGGAGAAGGTCGATTGATTTTTGATAAGTTAAGAGCTCTATCTACTGAACCAGCTAGTGAGTCTAAATTATTTCATAGCTCTTGTGCTGTAACTGAGTATAGAGATGAAAACTCTAAGGTATTGAAATATACAAATGAATCACATCCTGTCTCAGTAAAGATAATTAATGAAATCTTTAGTAAAAGAGAGAGCGTCTTTAATCAGGAAGAGCACCTTTTCCGGATGAAAGATAGTCAAATTAACTATCTGAATAAGGATGTTTTCGCCGAGCTAGGAGAACGGTGAAAACAGAAATGAGGTGAATAGAGAAACAAAGATGACACCCATCCTAAAGTTTGCTTTCGGTGAATAATTAAGATGGGTGTCAACTTAAATTCTTACTCCTGAACAGCTGAGAATTCAGGAGCTTGAAGCTAAAGTTAATCGCCTTGAAAGAGAAAAAACAATTTTAAAAAAGGCTACCGCTCTCTTAATGTCAGACGAGATGAACAATATTCGTTGATAGACCAATTAAGTGAGTATGAGTCTGTGGAAATGGTCTGTAGCGTATTTAATGTTCCGCGTTCAAGTTATTATGATTTTAAGCAGCGTGTGACATCAATTAAACTTGAAGAGGTGCAACTTAGGTCAACGATTAATGAGTTATTTTCACTCAGTCGTGGAGCTGCTGGTAGCCGCATGTTGGTGGCGATGCTAAAAGACGCTGACTTACCTGTTGGCGTCTTTAAGGTACGCCGTATCATGCGTGACATGGGATTGGTCTGTAAACAACCTGGGCCTCATTCATATAAATTAGCGAAGGGGGAGCGGCCAGACATTCCAAACAGACTTAACCGTGAATTTGAAGTAAATAGCCCAAACCAAGTTTGGTGTGGGGATATTACGTATATATGGACGGGTAAGAAATGGTCGTATTTGGCTGTTATTATTGACTTGTTTTCTCGTCGTGTGGTTGGCTGGGCAATGTCTGATAAGCCTGATACTGACTTAGTTATTAAAGCATTAGATAGAGCATACGAACAACGAGGCAAACCATCTGGGCTGATGTTTCATTCAGACCAAGGGAGTCAATACAGCGCAAAAAGGTTTCAACAAAGGCTGTGGCGTTACCGTATAAAACAAAGTATGAGTCGCCGAGGGAATTGCTGGGATAATGCCCCGATGGAGCGCCTATTTAGAAGTTTAAAAACAGAATGGGTTCCCTCATTGGGTTATCGTAATTATCAAGAAGCTGAAAAAGATATTAGCTATTATTTGATGAATTACTATAACTGGCGCAGGCCGCATAGCCACAACCAAATGGTTGCCCCTGGTGTAGCCGAAGAAAAACTTAATTCACTGTCCGGAATTAGTTGACCACAACACACCTCCTTCAAATGAGGCGCAGATTGACCATATACGTGCTGTTGCGAACGGAGGAAACAAAGATGACACCCATCCTAAAGTTTGCTTTCGGTGAATAATTAAGATGGGTGTCAACTTAAATTAATAACAGCGAATTTAGAACTACCGCTGATCTCTTAATAAAAGATGCTGGGAAAATAGATGCAAAACTTAGTGAAATTATCAAAAACCCATCATCTATTAAAGTAATTGATACAAATGATGTAGGATTTGAAGGTACTTATAATACAATTACTGGTGAGATATCAATGACTACAACTTATTTAAATGGTAGTTCAGTGAGTGGTCTTATACACGAGATTTCACATTCATTTGGCGGGGAGCATCCGAATGGAGGTTACCATTTTAATAAAAAGGATATTAGTATTCGTGCTAATAATGCTCGGTATCGCCCTTTTTATACAGACACTCAGGCGTTAGACAGTCAAAGGTTAGATAGAGCTGCTCTATATAAAAATGTTTATACACTTGATTTTGTGCTTCAAAATAAGAGGTTATAAGTGATTGATAAATTAATACTGTTGGGGGGGGCTATTTTATCATCTCACACTATGTCCAGCATGGCTGCTGAACATAGTGTTGATTTGTATAATAAGGTCTATATTGATGTGACTTGTTCAGTGGTTAAAGGCATTGCTACTTTAAAGTTTCACAATATGACTGGCACCTATGTAAATATAGAAGGTGCAAATGACAAGTTCGGTATTTGGGAGTCGGATGCCATTAAAGTTGTTCAAAAGAAATCATATTCAGAGCATTACACACGTTGGGAATATGCTAGAAAGAACAAGTTTTCTAGTTATGAAGATAATGACCCTATATCGAGTTTAGTCCTTGCTCCATATTCAAAGCGAGAGTTTGATATTTTTTATGATAAAGAATTTGAATTAAAATCAGGCGACGAATACGTGTTATACCTAACATTTTCTGCTTATATAAATAGTTATCCGCTCGACTTTAAAGTCTTTAGGTCCAACAGGCTTTTGACCTCAAGCGATAATTGCTACTGATAGAATTAAAATGAGGTGAAGAAAAGTGAATAGGGTCACCCATTAGAGAGTTCCGGTCAAGCAGGCAGCTGTGTTTTCTTGATCTCTTTATTCAAAAAACCAAGTGTTGTTACTTTTTAAACTCACTTTAAATATGACTATGCATCCAGTAATGACGTTGGCAGGCTCAGTATTGATAATAACCGAGCAGAGCGAGCCATAAAACCGTTCGTAATAGGGCGTAAAAACTGGTTGTTCTCAAATACCTGCAATGGCGCGCATGCCAGCGCCATACTCTATAGCCTTGTTGAAACCGCAAAGGCAAATGATCTTGTAGTGCATGACTACATATCAACGTGCTTACAGCACCTTGCTGAGCAGCCCGGTGACCTTGAACCGCTATTACCTTGGAATATTAAGCAAGGCTAGGTGTCGTTAGCTATACGCTTACGCCAGTGTCGCTCAGGCGTTCATCTGAAAGCGAAACACCCTCATATATCGGTTGTCGCGATAAATCACGACCTACTGTTTTGCAATCAGTGTGCGGGTATTTTATTGTAGGTCAGGCTTTAGCCTGAAGGCATATACAGTATTCCCCAGAGCCCCATATACTCTTTTCTCAACGCATTCTTATTGTTAATCAGTGGTTTACAGCGTGTTCAGAATAAATTTAAATAAGAGTAATACCAATCTACTTAGAAACGGGGGTTATTTAATTTCAAGAAAATTGCGCTATAACGAGGCAAAAGTTTTTAACGACGTTATAGCGTGATTTAATTCGTTAAATTTTTCAAATATTTATTCAGATTAGTATAGCGATAGCTCATAACTTTACTTTGTTTATGAACTACTTTACTAACGCTATGTAGCTCACTAGTTTAATGCAATAGGTTTAGTATCGCTTTAGGTAATAATATCAATCGACTTAAATATTTAACCACTCTAGCGGGCTAAATAAAGCGCTAACTGTGTTATAAATTTTTCATGTAGAACAACTGCATGTCAAAATTTATGCCTTGTTATCACTGTATTTACCTGTCGCTATAAGTGGTCAGTAACTTAACACGATTGGTATAATAACAAAAAGCTCATATTAAAAATATGAGCCCCTAGAATAAACCATAGCCTTCTGTTTCTTCAGCATGCTGTTGGGCTAAGTGAGCGGGGCGAAATATAGCACTAGGATCTATGAGTACGCTGTGCTTACCTTCAAGCTTTATTAAGCCGCACATCATACTTTTAGTCTGAGGGTCTATATCAAAACCAATATCGGTTAGCTTATCAAGAGGTTTAATGTTCTCTTTTTGATAACTGATATTATCTTCAACTTTATCGACTAAAAGGCCTATATGAGGGGTTCGGCCATCTTTAGTGGTGAAAATAATGATAGGTTTATAGTCCAAAATTATTTGCTCTTTAGCGGATTCAAATAATCGAATTAGCTGCATAAAGCTATTGCTTCGCTCGTGGCTTAGTTCCTGTAAAGCCTGTTTAATCGCTCCTTGTTTAACTAATTGAATAATCATATTTGAGCGTTCATAAAGCCGCTCATAAGGAGTTTTAAAGCGCTCAATAATAGCTTGAAGATCTTCATTCTCGGTTTTAAAGTTGCTGTACCATTTAGTGAAGTTTGATTGTTGGATATCATCACTTTGATTAAATATTTGGTTTTGATTTATACTGTTTTCCAGTGCATTAAACCATTGATATTGCTTTTCTTCCCATTCGTTAAATAAGTTACTTAGTAGTTGATTACTTGCTTGGGTAGATTGTTTATTGAGAATGAGCCCTAGATCAAAGATTGGAGTAGGCGTTTCCATATAATCTTTAACGCCAATGAAACTTTTATTATCGTTTGGTAATGAGGTTAAATTATCTTCAAAGCGCTCTGTTAAAAGTATATCGAGAATCTTTAATGAAATAGTTTTCTGACCTACTCTAAAATTAATTAAATCCATACGTTCCTCACGTCCCAAATTAGTAATTTAAGGATAGAACATAATTTAGAAAAGACAGTGATTTCGCTGATTTTTTAGAAAACAGAACGATAGATTATACGTTTATTCTGGTCTGTTTTATTTACGAACAATGAGTTTATCTTTTTATCCTCACGGAATACTCTATTTAATTGTAGAATCAAACAGCGGCGCTGTAGTGGTAATGAACAGCGCTTTACAGCAGAACTAAACACCATTGCATTAAGATAGCCTTCAAAATGAAGCCGATTAGGCTCATCAATTTTTGCTAGGAGCATGTCTTTAATAAATTCACGGCACCAGTATGCATCACACTCTTTTGGATTAGGGACAACCTCAGTAACCATAAGTTTACTCGGCTGTTTAATGCGATCAAATAAGTCCTGACTTGATACAAAGGATACGCTTGTATAGTCAGGTGAAAAATTGAGTTGATAAGCTTTATTTATAAATTCAGCTAATGGTTTGTATGTACCGACAAGTGCAATGGCTGTTACATTACTGGATTTTAATAGTTTAAGTGCGCTATCTATATCATTGCTATTACGTCGGTAACGAGCAACTTGAATTGGTTTAAGGTTATAAGAAGCAAGCGATTTAATTAGAGCACTTTCGACAACATGGCCAAATTCATCGGCTTGAATTAAAAAACCAATTTTAGAGTGCTTCAACTCTTCTACGAGGTATTTAATTTGCTCTCGAACTTCATCATAGTAACTAGCGCGGATGTTAAATACATTTATCGTTGGTTGGTGGTGTAAAAAATCAGCACCGCTATAGGGCATTAAATAAGGGGTTTTTACCCGTTCAAGAATAGGAGTAATTGCATGGCTTGTAGGAGTTCCCATTGCACCAAACAGAGCATCGACTTTATCTTGGTAAATAAAGTGACGAGTATTGCTGACCGCCCTTTTTGGTTCATAGCCATCATCAGCCACGAGTAGCTCTACTCGAGCTCCATTAATACCGCCATTGTTATTTATTTTATCAAAATAAGCATTACTACCTTGGTAAAGTTGCTCGCCAATTTGTTTAGCTGGGCCACTCAATGCTGTAGACATGCCTAATTTTATAACCTGCTTTTCCTCGGCATAGATAAAATTACTCATGAAAAGAAAAAGGAGTAAAAGAGTACTAAGGTAACTTTTTAAGTAAATATTGCTCATACCAGTTATTAACAGCCTGCTTAAATAGTTTATCGAGTGATTTTTTACCACTGATCTGGAAAACTATTTGTACTTTTTTTGGTGACCAGTTTTGTAATATTAGCCTAATAATAAGGTGTTTGGTATTTTCATCACAATTGAAAAAACTGTTTGGTGTACGCCAGAGTGCGCGCCATAGTAAAGGCTTTATAGCAAATAGCTGATAATCTGTTGCTAATAAGGCTGTAAGACGTTGATCTAACTTGTTATCAACACTTTCCTGTGCACAGCCGTTTAGTATTTGTTCGACTAATTGCTGATCCAATTGACTGAAATGATCAAGGAGCTGTAATGCAAAGTCTGATTGAAAATGAGCTGCAAGATCATTAATTAATAGATCATCGTCAGTTAGGGGCTTAACCATTAGAGCCGCATGTTCAGCAGTGGCTTTATCTTGTGCGAAGCCTAGTTTAAGTAAGTCAAATCCAGCATTTTGCCAAAACTTGAGTAGTGTTGCATTAGCACCAAAACTTGCCCCAAACCAATGGCAAGTTGAGGCTAGTTGCTGTTCACAATGGCTAATAAGTTGCGAGCCAATACCTTTGCTGTGTTCTGATGGTGCAACGGCAATACGAACAACACGAGCAGATAACTTTGTAAGTACGTCAGCATCAATACTTAGCTGGGCTAATGTTTGCGCCATTAAATGGCCTTGGGGACGACGCTTACCACTGACTATTTGTGCGCTTATATCAACGGGTAAACCACCTTCAATCGCAATTAAACATACGGCAATAATGCAATTTTGTTGCTGACACACAAATATACGCTGCCTAGTTGCATCGAGTAAATGGCGTAAGTCATTCACGCTGGTTTGGTAATGTGCTAATGCCAACAGTCCTATCACTTGGCGTAGTAAAACCTCATTTTTGGCAAGGTTCTGAGCATTTAATTCAGAAAAGTGAAGGGGGTTAGTATTCAGAACAATACTTTGATGATCCGCATCAAGTGCTAACAAATTACAAATATGCTGCTCGAGGGGATCATTCGCTGCAAAGCGGATTGGCTGTTCTAAAGTAACACTGCGCATATTTTTATAATGATGCTCCAAATAGTGTTTGAACTTTAATGTATACCCGCGACCGTTTCCTTCATAACCTATTATTGTGCTGGCAAATACAATACGAGGATAATGTGCGAGCATTTTAATTAGTAGTGGTACTGGGATCGCAGCGGCTTCATCAACCAGCAACACATCACATTCTGGTAGCTCATTAAGTAACTGATCGGGTGCAACATAATGTAGGTTGGCGAGTTGTTTATTTTGTGCTTGATAGGTGAGCTCTCGCTCTATTGCAAAGTGTTTAAAGCAGCTGTGCAAGGCATTAAATTGTTGTGAGCAAATGAGTATTTTTTTGCCTATTAATTTTGCGGCTGCAAGGCCCAAAGAGGCGGATTTTCCACGGCCGCGATCTGCACTGATTAATAATGGTCTATTGGCCCTTCCTGTCGCTGTTTTAACTATTTGATCGATACAATATTGTTGTTCAGTTAAGTCTATTTTACCAGCTAGCTGACTCGTGTTAGGTGATTGCTGCCAGCCTGTCTGTTGGCTCAAATGCAGTAATAGATCGTTACAGAGTAAACGTGCGAAGCGTTGGTTAAAATAACTGTATTGTTGCTGTGTTTCAAATGATTGAAACGCAGTAAGTGCAGGGTCGCACCAATGGTGTAACTCATTAAGCTCAGGTAACAGTAGAATAAACAACCCGCCAGCCTGGACAGTGCCACTGAGGGCTGCAAACTTATCAGGTACTAATCCACTAAACCCATCATAAATAACATGTTGAAATTCTTGGCCGAGAATCTGGTGAGTATGTTCGGGCCAAACACTGTTTGTGAGATCTGGACTGTTTGATAATACTTTTACATGCGGGTTGTTAAGTTGGTTGAGTAATTCATTAGCTTGCTGATAACACCAATTTTGTTCGCCAGTAATTAAGAGCAACTGCCTATGCTTAGCATAGGCAAGTTGCGTTAGAGTATTTTGTAGTAGCGAGTTAAATAGCTTGTAGTCGTGCATAAACAGTTACTAACCACTTACTACCAAAATCATCAAAATTCACTTGTACGCGAGATTGTGCACCACTACCTTCATAGTTAATAACTGTTCCCATACCAAACTTTGCATGTAATACATGTTGGCCTAAGTTAAAACCACTTTCTTCAAATGTGGCATGACTTACTGATGAGCTAAAACGTCCTGATGCAGGTGGGCGTGATACTTGTGTTTTAATGCGAATTTCTTCAATGCAATCCTCAGGCATTTCGCGTAAAAAACGTGACGGGCTGTGATATTTTTCTTGCCCGTAAAGGCGGCGAGTCTCGGCGTGACTGATATACAGTTTTTCCATCGCACGAGTCATGCCTACATAACAAAGGCGACGTTCTTCTTCTAAGCGACCTGACTCTTCATTACTTTGTTGTGAAGGGAACATACCTTCTTCAACACCTACCATAAATACCAGTGGAAACTCTAGACCTTTCGCTGAGTGTAAGGTCATCATTTGCACCGCATCTTCGTGCTCTTGTGCTTGACCATCGCCAGACTCGAGTGAGGTGTGCGCTAAAAAACCTTGTAAAGGAGAGCTATACTCTTCATCTTCTGGCAGCTCATATTGGCCACAGGCACTGATCAGCTCCTCTAAATTTTCTACGCGAGCGCGGCCTTTTTCACCTTTTTCAGCCTGATACATCGCCATCAAACCTGATGTTTGAATCGCGTATTTGGCTTGCTCTTCTAACGTGAGATCGCTAATTTTATCTTCAATATGCTCTACTAGTTCAACAAACTTAGTAACAACGGTTGCTGCGCGGCCTGATAAATGTTGTTGCTCAACAATCGCTTTAGCGGCGTACCACAATGGTAATGATTCGCTACGGGCACAGTCGCGTATATGGCTCAGGGTTTTATCACCTATACCACGGGCTGGGGTGTTAATTACTCGCTCAAAAGCGGCATCGTCTTGGCGATTACCTACTAAGCGTAAATATGCGAGCGCATCTTTAATTTCTTGACGTTCAAAGAAGCGCATACCGCCATAAATGCGGTATTTTAAACCTTCTTGGAGCATAGCTTCTTCGAGAACGCGTGATTGTGCATTACTACGGTACAAAATAGCGGCATCTTGCAGGGCGTTCCCCGCGTTCAACCAGCTGCGTAATTTACTACTAACAAAGCGTGCTTCATCTAATTCGTTAAAGGCAGCATAAACTGAGATTGGCTCACCATCATTACCATCAGTCCAGAGGCTTTTGCCCATACGATCTGAGTTATTTTGAATGAGTGCATTAGACGCTTTTAGAATGGTAGCAGTAGAACGATAATTTTGTTCTAGGCGAATAGTTTCGGCCTTAAAGTCGGTTAAAAAACGTTTAATGTTTTCAATTTTAGCACCACGCCAGCCGTAAATACTTTGGTCATCATCGCCAACAATCATAATACTATTAGTGTCGCCTGCCAGCAATTTAAGCCATGCATATTGAATAGTATTGGTATCTTGAAACTCGTCAACTAACATGTGGGCAAAGCGTTGCTGGTAATGACGAAGCAAGGTGGGGTTATTTTTTATAACTTCAAAACTGCGTAGTAAAATTTCTGCAAAATCGACTAAACCGGCACGGTCACATGCTTCCTGATAAGCGGTATACACTTTTAACATCATTTGTTCGTTGATGTCATAAGCTTGAATATCTTTAGGGCGCAGGCCTTCGTCTTTTTTGGCACTGATATACCAACCAAACTGTTTAGCAGGCCATTTTTTATCATCAATATTCATGGCTTTTAATAAGCGCTTGATCATGCGCAGCTGGTCGTCAGAGTCTAAAATCTGAAATGCCTCTGGCAAATTAGCTTCGCGATGATGGGCGCGTAAAATACGGTGTGATAAGCCATGGAAAGTACCAATCCACATTCCACCAACAGGAGCTTGAAGGGCTTCTTCAACGCGAGAGCGCATTTCTTTAGCTGCTTTATTAGTAAAGGTTACCGCAAAAATACTGTAAGCCGAAGCTTGCTCAACTTGCATTAACCACGCGATACGATGAACCAGTACTCGAGTTTTACCAGAGCCAGCACCAGCGAGCACCAACATATTTTGTAGTGGAGCAGCTACGGCATCCCGTTGTTTGTCATTTAAGCCATCGAGTAATTCTGAAACGTCCATCATCACGCCTTTTCAATCAATATTGAAGGCAGTATAACAGGTGTTTTTGTTAGGCTAAATAAAATACTGTTTTTATAAACAGTTAATTTAAAAAATGTTCTTTATTCTATTTAGTGAGTTTTTTAGCTAAGCTATCATGCGCATGATAATGTTACCGTAGTAAATTTGACTTATATTTAGTGAAAATAACGATTTTGGTAAAAAGAAATGATGCTATATTATTTTAAGTTTTTGATTTTAATCGGTTTTAATAATTGGCATGATGTGTGTAAGTATCTAATAAGAAATTAAATTAATAATTGAGGTTAACATGGCAGATCAAGGTTCTGGCGGTAATGTAATTGCGGCAATTTGTAATATCTTTTTTCCAGGTTTAGGGCAGTTGGTGCAAGGACGTATTTTGTCGGCTATCTTTTTTGCACTAGCCATTATTATAAGTTATGCGCTTGTTTATGTATTAATCGGTTTTGTACTAGTACCTATTATTTACTTATGGTCGATAATTGATGCCGCTCGCTATAGATCATGACGTTAGAAGTTAATAATAGCGCCCTTTGGCGCTATTATTGTTTTTGGTGTTGTGCTTTTACAATTTGGGTATAATTGCATAATTATAGGTTCATAAGTGATATATATGGAATATCAATTTATACGCGATCCAATCAGTGGCCTGCGCATTAAAATTAGCAGCGAACATGCAGTAATAGGCCGTTGGCTTAACGAAGAAATTGGTAAAGAAAAAATAGCCATGGTACAAGCATTAATAGCATCAGTTGCAAGTAGCTTTGAGCCGCTGACTTTACAAGGCCAAGAAATTGATTTGATCTTAAATAAAGACGAAGCTATTTTTGAAGCGCACGCATTACACCAAGATTCTGAAGATTTAATCGCATATCAAGACGATGAGCTAATGCTTGAAGAAAATGGTTTAAGCAGTGGTTGTGGGTTTGAAGACTTTATTGATTTGATTAATTCATGGCAAGAATTTACCACAGGAAGGTAAGCAGAGCATAGGCTCTGCTATTTGGCTATATTACTGCTCAGACACTGATTTAACAGCAGCAAGTAATAAATTTTCGGTCAGACGTACTTTATAGTTAGGGTTAGCGTATTGAAAATGCACGAGCCCTTTTTTATCTACCACAAATACCGCAGGCACAGGCAGTGCAACTTTAGCTTTACCATCGAGGGACACAAAATTCACCCCTAGTTTATTACGGTAAATAGTCGCTGTTTTATCATCTAAATAAAATGCAAGGCCAAGCGCTTGGCTTAAGGTAAGGCTATCGTCAGAAAGTAACTGATAATTAGGGGTGTCAATTTTACTCTCAGCGAGCTTTTCAGGGCTGTCTGGTGAGATTGCAATAATTTGTGCACCTAATTCAGCTAGTTCAGCTTCTATTTTTTGTATACTCGCAAGTTGCTTTGAGCAATACGGGCACCAGCCACCTCGATACACTATTAACACCGTTGTTTTTTCTGCAAAACGCTCAGTAAGATCAACATTGTGACCATCTTTATTCTTTAATGTTGTTGCAGGTATAGTCAGTCCAGGCATCAGTGGGCTGACTTTTTCAGCTGCTGAGGCAATATTCGTTGCGGTTGCAGCTGATACCGATGCTGTTATAAGCATAGAGCAAGCAAATAAAATAGGTTTTAGCATGTAATTCCCTTGGTAATTTTTGAAACGTGCGGCTAGATGACAGACTAGCAAGATAAACAATTTCATCAAACTTAATTTATCTGTATTATTAGCAGTAATTAAATAGAGTAACTGGGATCGAAATGTCTGCCAATTTAAGTAAACTAGTAGTGATGCTAGAAATGCAAAATGCCATGAATACTAAAGTACATGACCAATGGTTTAGCCAAGGGTTTGAGTGGAATCGTGCTATTTGGGTTGAATGCGCTGAAATGCTTGATCATTACGGTTGGAAATGGTGGAAAAAGCAAACTCCAGATACCGAACAAGTTATTTTAGAGCTTGTTGATATTTTTCATTTTGGTTTATCGCTACGCATTGATGGTAAAACTAGTTACTTAGATTTAGCTAAGCAACTTGAACAACAGTTAAGTGCACCGCAGCAAGCTGATGACTTCAAACAAACATTAGAAATTCTAGCGGCGTCAGCTGTTGCAGATAAAACCTTTAACGCTGCTGCATTCGCAGGTTGCATGGTGCAAATAGGCATGGATATTGATGATTTATACCGTGGTTATGTAGGTAAAAATACGCTTAACTTTTTCCGTCAAGATCATGGTTACAAAGACGGTAGCTATATTAAAGAATGGCATGGACAAGAAGATAACGAGCATTTAGTTGAAGTAGTTAAAAGCCTTGATACTGAACATGCTGATTTTGCAAAGCTTGTATACCAAGGCTTAGAGGCGCGTTACCCTAAGAGTTAAGGGTGGACGTGGCTAAAATCAGTAATATTTAAATAGTCACTAATTTCATTGTGTGGTTGCTTGCTATCAGGGTTTGCAACCGCCAATAAATGACCAATACCAAACTCTTTCGCGGCTTTTAACACACTTAAACTGTCGTCAATAAATAGCGTTCGTTGTTTATCAAACCCTAAATCTGCATGTACTTGTTGCCACAAACTTTGATGCTCCTTACTTACACCGTATTGATGAGTAGACACCACACCATCCAAATAATTATCAATGGCTGTTTTTTCGAACTTTAAAATAACACTTTCAGGGTGCGCGTTGGTCAATAAAATAAGCTCTTTATCAGCTTGGCGCAGTGCAGTTAAAAAAGCAGGCACATCTTCACGTACTTTAATAAGGTGCTGTGTTTGGCGTTTAAGCTCCATAATTGGCAGATTAAGCTGCTGCTCCCAGTAATCTAAACAGTACCATTGAATTTGCCCATGAACTGCTTGATAACGTTTTGCAATATCAGCTTTTGCTTCATCCAAACCAATATTGCGCACAATAGCATGCTGCTCAGGAATAACGTTTAGCCAAAAGTGATTATCGAAATGTAAATCAAGGAGTGTGCCATCCATATCGAGTAATACAGTATCGATTTTTGACCAATTTAGCATAGGAATTTCCACTTATAGGGTTTATGATTAAACTAACTGCCATGATAGCAAATTAATGCCGATGACACAGAAAAAGCACCCAACACCACCTGAAATTCTCAGTGACGAAGTCGTCGCTAAAAGCCGTTTATTTACGGTTGAATCCTTAGAATTAAAATTTTCAAATGGCGAGCAGCGCCAATATGAGCGGATCCGTGGCGGTGGCCGGGGGGCGGTAATGATAGTGCCACTAAATATAGACAATGAACTGCTGCTAGTTCGTGAGTACTGTGCTGGCACCAATGATTATCAACTAGGCTTTCCCAAAGGGTTAATCGACCCCGGTGAAACACCAGAGCAAGCAGCAAACCGAGAACTTAAAGAAGAGGTTGGCTTTGGTGCTGAGCAACTCCAACCATTAAAAGTAGTATCAATGGCACCGAGCTACTTTAATGCGACAATGCATATTTTATTTGCTCAGCAGCTTTATCCGCAAACACTTATAGGTGATGAACCAGAACCATTAGTGGTTGTTAAGTGGCCATTAACCGATTGGCAGTCATTATTACAACAATCAGACTTCACAGAAGCACGAAGCGTTGCAGCTTTGCTATTATTAACTAAGCATTTAGAATCTGGAGCTGCCAATGAATAAATTACTAGAGCCTTGCATTGAACTTGCACAAAGTGCAGGGGCAGCCATTATGGCTATTTATAAACATGGTGATATCGGTCAACAAGAAAAGTCGGATCATACCCCTGTTACTAAGGCGGACTTAGCTGCAAATGATGTACTTGTCGCCGGCTTAAAAGCACTCGCACCCGATATCCCTATTATGTCTGAAGAAACGCCCATACCTGCACTTGCGGATAGGCAAGATTGGCAACGTTATTGGTTGCTGGATCCTATGGATGGTACAGGGGAGTTTATTTTAGAAAGTGGTGACTTCGCTGTAAATATTGCCTTGATTGAAAATAATCGTCCGGTACTTGGTGTGATCTATTGGCCAGCAAAAGAAACCACTTATTTTGCTAGCTATCAAAATGGTGCATTTAAGCGTGTTGCCGGTATAGAGCAGCAGATCAATGTTGCTACCCCTGATAACCTAACTTTAGCCGTTAGCCGACGCCAAAAGATTGAAGCGGTGAGTCAATACTTAAATGCACAGTTTACAACCGTTGCAGTTGGCTCATGCTCTTTAAAGGCATGTATTGTTGCTGAAGGGAAAGCTGATTGCTTTTTACGTATAGGTCCAACGGGTGAATGGGATACAGGCGCTTCACAAATTATTGTAGAAGAAGCGGGTGGTTGTATTACCGATGCCGAATTTAACCCGTTAACCTACAATCAGCGTGAAAGCACTGAAAATCCTGACTTCATTGTGATGGGGCACCCTGATTGGAAGTGGCAAAAAATGATTAATCCGCATCAAAGAGCACTTTAATTCGTATTTTGATTGCTTTTTGTTCGGTTGAACAGTTTTAAGTGGTTTAACTCTTGCATTATATTATGATTCCTATACTATAGCGCTCTCTTCGAAACAGGTTCGAAAACAATACGAAACTGTTGAAAAGAAATTACAGGCGCGGGATGGAGCAGTCTGGTAGCTCGTCGGGCTCATAACCCGAAGGTCGTCGGTTCAAATCCGGCTCCCGCAACCAACTTTTTATAAAAATTTGGTTACTGTAAACTCTTGGTTAGAGTGAAAATTAACTAGTCGATAGACTTTAAATACACAGGCGCGGGATGGAGCAGTCTGGTAGCTCGTCGGGCTCATAACCCGAAGGTCGTCGGTTCAAATCCGGCTCCCGCAACCAATTTTAAATTGGAAGCCAAGTTGTCATGTATAGCAACTTTAAATAACTCTACAATTTCAGGCGCGGGATGGAGCAGTCTGGTAGCTCGTCGGGCTCATAACCCGAAGGTCGTCGGTTCAAATCCGGCTCCCGCAACCACTGAAATAAAAGTGAAAGTAAGAATGAATCGACACTCTATATGAGTGTTTTTTTATGCCTGAAATTCAGTGAAATTCAGTGAAATTCAGTGAAATTCAGTGAAATGCTTAGATTGGGCTGCGCATAACCTGAAGGTCGTCGGTTCGCTTTTCATAAACACTGGCTCCCGCAACCACTGAAATAAAAGTGAAAAGTAAGAATGAATCGACACTCTATATGAGTGTTTTTTTATGTCTGAAATTAAGTGAAATGCATAGATTGGGTTGCGTATAACCTGAAGATCGTCGGTTCGCTTTTCATAAACTCAGGCTCCCGCAACCACTGAAATAAAAGTGAAAAGTAAGAATGAATCGACATTCTATATGAGTGTTTTTTATGTCTGAAATTTAGTGAAATGCTTATATCAATTTTATTAAAAACATGGTCATGCTAGCAAATTAAATTACTCACTAACTACGTTAAAAATTACTTATATAGAACAACTACATATCATAATTTTTGCATTGTTATTGAGCCATTTTCTTGTCGCAATAATAGATCACTAATTTAATGCAATTGGTATATTAGGCTGTTATGAATCTTACTTCCAAAGATCTGGGTCGTCATTTGCGTTTAAATTACTATTGTTGAGGACTTGTGCGAATCGATTTGCAAAAATACCTACATATCCCCATGCCGCAAAGAATATTGCAGTGACAAGAATAACCAAACCAATTATTTGCAGGCTGAAGTGAGTATAGTAACCAAGGGCAATAAATATCACGGCCAGCACAAACAGTGCAAGGCCGCGTAAAAAGCGTTTTAAGCTGAGCTTAGGCTCTGAGCCTAAGCGATATATCAGCGGCTTTAACATAGCTGAAGACTATTAATAGTAAGAATGTTCGCCAGCTTTGTGATCAGTTATATCAGCAACGCCAGTGATTTCGTCAAACTTAGCTATCATTTCTTTTTCGATACCTTCTTTTAACGTGACATCGATCATTGAGCAACCATTACAACCACCACCAAATTGTAAAACTGCAATACCTTCTGCCGTTACTTCAACAAGGCTTACTTGGCCACCGTGGTTTGCTAACTGAGGGTTAACCTCGGTTTCTAGCATGTGTTGGATGCGCTCATTAAGTCCTGCGTCATCACCAATTTTACGTGCTTTAGCATTTGGCGCTTTAAGGGTCAGCTGTGTGCCCATATTGTCGGTGACGAAATCGATTTCAGCTTCTTCTAAGAAAGGTGCGCTTTCAGCATCAACAACAGCATCAAAACCATTAAATGGTAGACGAATATCGCTTGCTTCTACAGCATCTTCAGGGCAATAAGAAACACCACATTCCGCTTGTGATGTACCAGGGTTAACAACAAACACACGGATGTTTGTTTTTTCAGCTTGGTCAGCTAATAATTTTGCAAAATGCGATTGTGCGGTTTCGGAAATAGAAATCATAAAACAACTATACTTGACTAAATTACTCGGATACTGGTTATCATACTCCGCTCATCGCGTTGTCGCCAGTGTTGAGCGTAAAAATTTGGCATCTATTTTAAGCAATGATAGCGTGCAAACATTGATCATTAAATGAGTGTTTTATATGCGTTTGATAATAACAATCTTTACACTATTACTAAGTTTTTCTTGTTTAGCCCAACCTCTTTCTTATTATTTTGAAGAAGACGTTAAATTTGACCCAATGATCCCCACTCCAGAGCAGGTTTTAGGCTATGAAATAGGTCAGTGGCATGTACGTCATGATCAGTTAGTGCGCTATATGGAGGTGTTAGCACAAAAAAGTGATCGTATAAATTTTGAGGTAATAGGTCGGACTCACGAGCAGCGCCCATTAGTCATGCTAACGATTACCGCGGCTGATAAATTACCTAAAGTTGAACAAACCCGTCAGGCACATTTAGCACGTTTATCTGATAAAGAAAAAGCGAAAGCAGTGAATCAACCTGCCGTTGTTTGGATGGGTTATAGTGTGCATGGCAATGAATCTTCTGGCAGTAACTCAGCCTTATTAGTGGCGTATTATTTAGCTGCGGCGCAAGGAAAAGAGATTGATACGCTATTAAATAATACGGTCATTTTACTTGATCCTTCATTAAATCCAGATGGTTTAGCCCGTTTTGCTAATTGGGCGAATAGTAATCGCGGGATGAATTTGTCATCGGATCCACAAACCCGTGAACACGTTGAAAGCTGGCCAAGTAGCCGTACTAACCATTATTGGTTTGATTTAAATCGCGACTGGCTACTACTACAACACCCTGAATCGCGCGCGCGGATTGCTAAATTTCACCAGTGGAAGCCAAATATTCTGACAGACTTTCATGAGATGGGACCAAATAGCACATACTTTTTTCAACCTGGTATCCCTACTCGTAAACACCCAATAACACCAGATGAAAATGTTAGCTTAACGAAGGCAATTGCTAATTACCATGCAAAAACACTGGATGAGCATAACGCCTTGTATTTTACTGAAGAAAGCTTTGATGATTTTTATTATGGTAAAGGTTCAACATACCCTGATGTGAATGGTGGCGTGGGCATTTTATTTGAACAAGCGAGCTCACGAGGTCATTTACAAGACACGATAAATGGTCCGCTGAGCTTTGCTTTTACTATCAAAAATCAACTATTAACAAGTATGTCGACGTTTCAAGCGGCAATAGATAATCGCCAAGCGTTACTCGACTATCAAGCTAGTTTTTATAATCATGCTGTAGAGCTTGCTAGTGATGAAGATTACAAAGGTTATGTAGTGCAAGGCGGCGTTGATACTGCCCGTATTGAGCTATTCTTAGATTTATTAAAACAGCACAAAATTAGTGCTTATCCACTTAACAAAAGTGTGAAAGTAGGCGGTAAAAACTTTACAACACACAGTTATTTTGTGCCACTTGCACAACCTCAATTTCGTTTAGTGAAAGCTTTATTTAGCGAACAAAAAAGTTTTGTTGATAACACCTTTTATGATGTATCTGGCTGGACCTTGGCGCATGCCTTTAATTTAGAATTTGCAGCAGTAAAAAGTGGCTGGGGATTAGATGTGAGTAAAGCCGCGTGGCAACAGCCAGAGCAAGCACAGTTTGCAACGTTGGGTACGCATTATGCGTTTGGTTTTAAATGGGATAATTATTTAGCGCCTAAAATGCTTAATAAGTTATTGCAACAAGGTGTGCAGGCACGTGTGGCACTTAGCTCGTTATCAGCAAAGTCACTTACTCATACTGAAGAATTTGCGGCTGGAAGCATTATTATTCCTGCTGGTATTCAAACTAATCCGCAGTGGGTTACGCTCTTAAATAGTGCTCAGAATGAATTTGGCATAGCGATCACACCGATCACTTCAGGTCTAACAGCTAAAGGGGCTGATTTAGGCTCAAGAACACTTGCCGTAGTGAAAGCACCTAAGGTGCTGCTTGTTGGTGGTCAAGGGACTAGTCAATACGAGGTCGGTGAGGTGTGGTATTACTTAGACCGTTTTGTTGGCGTGGCACCTACGATAGTTGAAATGGAGCGCTTTGGTAATTTAGAGTTGAGTGATTACAGCCATATTGTATTGGCGCATGGTAATTATAATAAGCTGTCAGATGCTGATAAAGTAGCGATTAAAAGTTGGGTGCGTAAAGGTGGCGTTATTTGGGGGCACAAAGGTGGAGCAAAATTTTTAGTTGATCAACAGTTATTAAAAACCAGTTACTTATCACGCCAGGATGTCGCCAGTGCATTTAAAACAGATGGGCTAAATTATGGCGATAAAGATCACTTATCTGGACGCCAACGTATTGCTGGAGCGATCTTTAATACTAAAGTTGATTTAACTCACCCTCTTACCTTCTCATTGCAACGAGACACCTTGCCCGTATTTAAAAACAGTACTTGGTTGCTTGAAATGTCAGCAGCACCATTTGTTAATGTGCTGCAATATACTCAAAAGCCATTACTAGCTGGTTTTACGGATGATGTGAATGTTGAACAAGTTACTGGAGCAGCGGGTTTAGTTGCTCACTCATACGGGCGTGGTAATGTAATCGGCATGACTGACAACCCAGTATTTAGAGGTTACTGGTATGGCACAAGTCGGCTATTAAGTAATGCATTATTTTTCGGTCATACATTTCGAGCAAATGGGCAATAGTGTCAATTTTCACAAGAGTTAATGTTCTAGTGGCGTTAGGCAAGTAACAAATGTCCATACTTGTTTAGCGCCAGCGTGTTTAAGTGCCATGGTGGCAGCATTGAGTGTTGCCCCTGTGGTCATAACGTCATCAATAATAGCCACCGTTTTTCCTGTCATATCTGTATTACACACAAATGCATTATTTAAATTTTTTATACGTTTAGCTTTACTTAGCGAGGACTGCGCTTGTGTTTTTTTAGTGCGTTGTAAACTCTGAAAATCAACATTTTCGTTTATTAGGCATGGTAGCCAACATTGCGCTACTTGATTAAAACCACGTTGTAGAAAACGTTGAGGATGCAAAGGTAAAATAATAAATATATCAGGCCATGACTCGCTATTGAGTTTGTAAATTTCTAGTTGTTGCTTAATCACAAGTGATAGTGCTTTTTTATAATGGATCTGATTGCTAAATTTAAGCTGTGTGAGCCAATGATCGAAAGGTGCGCGATACCATGAACAGGCAAATAAGCGATCAAACTGGCAGTCAGGAAATAACTCGACTATATCTGGGCGATATAACAAGTTTGGATGGGCTGTAATATCGAGCAACGCTAGATCTGCTAAGCAATGTTCGCATAAGCAGTGTTTTGTTAAAATAACACTCTGACATTGCACACAAAACGAAGGAAAAAACCAGTCAGATAAATGTTGTATTCGTTGATTAAAACCACTCATTGCATTCAGTCCTTGAAGCGCTATTATGAGCACTAAGTTTGGATGAGGATTGATAAAAATGCAAAATGAGTTGGTGTTACTACATGGCTGGGGGATGAATCAAGGTGTATGGAAAATCATTTTTCCGGAACTGGAGTTCTTACATGCAGGCGTTGTGCGGTGTATGAATTTACCCGGCTATGGCGACAGTCAAGTGTGGCCAACACCGTATAACTTGCATGATGCGGCTAAGCAGTTAAGTGAACAATTACAACCTAACTCTATTTTAGTGGGCTGGTCATTAGGGGGGCTATTTGCATTATATATTGCCAAACATTGGCCTGAAAAAGTAGCTAAAGTGCTATTAGTAGCTTCAAGTCCATTCTTTGCAGAAACAGAGGACTGGCCGGGTATTAAAGCAAATGTTTTAACGGCTTTTAAAGAGCAGCTAGTTACACATCGTGAAAAAACCATAGAGCGATTTTTAGCTATTCAAGCAATGGGAAGCACGAGTTCACGTGATGATATTAAACAGTTAAAAAAATTACTGAACGAATACCCCGCACCACAAGAATGTGTACTAAGCGCAGGGCTAGATATACTACAAAGTGATGATTTACGCGATATCTTTAGCAATTGCCCGGTGCCCATTAGAGGCGTTTTTGGGCGTTTAGATGCATTAGTACCGTACCGTGGCATAGCAAAAATGCAGGCACTGAATAGTGACTTTGAGTATGAAGTGATTGATAAAGCTTCCCACGCACCGTTTATTTCTCATAAAAAAGAGTTTTTATCTGCCGTCAAATCAATGCTTTGAAAAGTAATATCGACATAGCATTAAAAAGCCGATAGTAAAGCTTTATTTTGTGTGTTTTATGAGCGATAATTAACCAATATATCATTGGTGGAGGTGTAGTATGCCAATCGGATCTGTATTTAATAGTGGTGTTGAAGGTTTTAACCGTGCCAGTCAAGGCATAGAAAAAGCCAGCGCAGAGATAAACCGCGCCAGCATTGAACAACAAGATGATGCGCAGTTAGCCCAGCAGCGTCAGTTGCAAGCTGCACGCCCAGAAGAAGCGATAACAGCGCCTGTATCGCAACCGCCAAAAATTGACGAAGCATTAGTAAACTTAAAAGTTGAAGAGTTTAATGTTAAGGCAAATACGCAATCGATACAGACAGCAGACGAAGTGCTTGGCACTTTGATTGACGTTAGAGTTTAATAGACTATGAATATTGTCACGCCATTTCCCAGTATTAATATAAACACTGCAAATGTGCATACGGAAACCGCTCGGCGTGACAATCAACTACGGGAAGTTATACCTGCCCCAGCGGCTGCAAAGCCTTCTAATACCGACAATAAAGCACTTGGCGATAACGAAAAAGCTAAGCAACCCGGCTCAACTGATGTTGGTACTTATGATGCTAAAGGTAAGCTTGCTGATGAAAAGGTAATTGAAGAGCGCCAGCAAAGCGATGGTGAGCAAAACCCTGAGCAAAACGAAGAGCAACAAGAAGCTAAAAAAGAACAGCAGAAGAAAGAGCAAGTAACCCAGCAAGAGCAGCAAGACGCAGCTCAAATTAAAGAACTTAAAGCACGAGATACCGAAGTACGTATTCATGAGCAAGCGCATGCGTCAGTTGGCGGGCAATATGCCGGCTCGCCAAGTTATGATTATCAACGAGGGCCAGATGGCACTAATTATGCCGTTGGTGGTGAAGTGCAAATTGATGTTGCTGAAATAGAAGGCGATCCAAAAGCAACCATTGAAAAAATGCAAACGGTACGAGCAGCTGCACTTGCTCCTGCAGAGCCTTCAGGTGCTGACCGTTCAATTGCAGCTGATGCTACGCAAAAACTTGCAGCAGCGCAGGCTGAGCTTGCAACACCTGCCGCTGATGACGAGAGTGAATCAAATCGATCTACTTTTAAAGTAGATAATGGTTTAGCTGAAGATGAGCAAATAATTTCAGCTACAAATACAGAAACAGCAACTGCTAAGCGTGATGCAGATGTAGAGGCGCGCGCTGGTCGCATTGCGCAATTCTACCAAGGTGCTACCTCGGCTTACGGACAGTCAGGGTTTTCTGCAACTATATAATTCACTGTCCGGAATTAGTTGACCACAACAATTAGTATCACACCGTAAATACTCTATATAAAAATAGCTTTGATTTAAAAATAAAAAGCGCCTTTAGTCTAAACTAGGGCGCTTTTTATTATCTAAATAATAATCACTAATTTAATGCAATTGGTATTATTTTTTCACTTTTGCATTTGCGAAGGCATCTGCAAACGCATTCCCCATTAAGGCATTACCAGTATCGCGCTTTGGCTTTGCTGCACGAGGTTGGTGATTATTGCTGCGACTATTGTTTTGTGGCTTTTGATTTGCAGCTGGGGCTGCTTTATTACTGGTATCAATGTCATCATCCAAGCGCATAGTAAAGCTGATGCGTTTACGTGGGGCATCTACTTCAACTACTTTTACTTTAACAATATCGCCGGCTTTTACTACTTCACGCGGATCAGAGATAAACTTATTAGTAATAGCCGATATATGCACCAAACCATCTTGATGAACACCAACATCAACAAAAGCACCAAAGTTAGCGACGTTTGATACAACACCTTCTAAGATCATACCCGGTTGTAAATCACTGATTTTTTCAACACCCGCTTTAAACTCTGCAGTTTTAAACTCAGGGCGAGGATCGCGACCAGGTTTGTCTAGTTCGCTGATAATGTCTGTCACGGTGGGTAAGCCAAATTTATCATCGATATAGTCATTCGCAACGAGTTTATTAAGTAGATCTGAGTTACCAATCAAGCTGCTCACATCTAGACTATTTTGTTCGCAAATACGTTTTACAACAGGGTAAGCTTCAGGGTGAACTGATGAGCTATCAAGCAGATCGCTACCATTACTAATTTTCAAGAAGCCAGCAGCTTGCTCAAAAGCTTTTGGTCCTAAACGTTCAACTTTTTTAAGTTGTGAGCGCTTAGTGAAAGAGCCGTTAGCATCGCGGTAGTTAACTATATTTTGTGCTAGGGTTTTATTTAAACCAGACACGCGAGTAAGTAATGGTACTGACGCCATGTTTAAGTCGACGCCAACTAAGTTTACGCAATCTTCTACAACAGAGATAAGGCTTTGCCCAAGTTGGCTTTGCGATACATCATGCTGATATTGGCCTACACCAATTGATTTAGGTTCAATTTTAACAAGCTCAGCTAGAGGGTCTTGCAGGCGACGCGCAATTGAAACCGCACCGCGTATAGATACATCTAAATCTGGAAACTCATTAGCGGCAAATTCTGATGCAGAATATACAGATGCGCCAGCTTCACTGACCATGATTTTATTGAGTTTAAGCTCACTATTTGCTTTTATTAACTCAGCAACAAGCTTGTCTGATTCACGAGAAGCGGTGCCATTACCAATCGCAATCAACTCAACTTTATGCTGACGACATAGTTGCTCTAATGTCCGAATGGATTTATCCCAATGATTTTGTGGGGCATGAGGGAATATAGTTTGAGAGGCAAGTAGTTTGCCGGTGCTATCAACAACCGCTAGTTTACAACCAGTACGTAAACCAGGATCTAGACCTAAAGTGGTACGAGGCCCCGCAGGTGCTGCCATTAATAAATCTTTAAGATTCTTAGCAAATACATCGATTGCACCCGTTTCAGCTTTTTCGCGCATTGCAGCTAAAAACTCATTTTCTAAATGCAGACCAAGTTTCACTTTCCATGCCCATTGCACAACAGTTAATAACCATGGGCTGGCAACTTGGTTTTTAATATCAAGGCGGTAATGATCTGCAATCATAATCGCACACATATGTGCCGGGTTTTCAACGCTTGGTTCAGGGTTGATACTCAGCTGCAAAATACCTTCGTTACGTGCGCGCAGCATTGCTAAAGCACGGTGCGATGGGATTTTTTTGAGTGCTTCTTGGTGCTCAAAATAATCACGGTATTTGGCACCGGTTTGTTCTTGGCCTTTGATCAAGCTTGCTTCAATTTGGCCATGTTGGCTGATATGGCGACGGAATTTTGCGAGTAATTTAGCGTCTTCGGCGAAGCGTTCCATTAAGATGAATTTTGCACCTTCAAGGGCTGATTTTGTATCTGCAATAGACGCTTGTGGATTAATAAATTGTTCGCTTTGCTGCTCTGGATCTAATGAAGCATCATTAAAAAGTGCGTCTGCGAGAGGTTCAAGCCCTGCTTCTATCGCTATTTGGCCTTTAGTGCGGCGCTTAGGTTTATAAGGAAGATATAGATCTTCAAGCTCCGTTTTGCTGTCAGCACGGTTAATGTCGGCTTCTAAACTCGCGCTTAATTTATTTTGCGTTTTAATGGTGGCTAAAATAAATGCTCGACGCTCTTCAAGCTCGCGCAAGTATGATAGGCGCTGCTCTAATAAACGTAGCTGAGTATCGTCTAGGCCACCTGTAACTTCTTTACGGTAACGCGCGATAAAAGGAACGGTCGCGCCCTCATCAAGTAACTTTGTGGCAGCGATGACTTGCTGTTCTTGAGCATTTAGCTCGGTGGCTAAACGTGCAGAGATATTGCTCATGCAAAAACCTTATTAAACAATTTTAAAACCAGAACGATAGTTTTGGCGTGATGAATTGCTTGAATAATATCACAGCGTGACTTAATAAAAAGGCCTTAAAGCATGCTATTTATATACTTTAGGGCCTTTATAATAGGAGAGTTATTTAAATAAACAATCGTACTTAATGAGGGTGCTCAACTTGCTCTAGAACTTCACTAAAACCGTGAGCAATAGGGCTAATATGAACAGGTATTTGCAATGTTTTAGCTATTTCACGCGCGGAGATCAAACCGCAAATTTCATTGTGTGCCGTTGTTACTAGTAAAAACATGATACCGTGGTGCTCCATGGTTTGTAGTGCATCGCCAATGCAGGCGTAACCTAAACTCTGCATACTCACACCTGTTAAATGAGCGATCGGTGTCATCACATGGCGTAGGCTAACATCTTCGCGTGACACGTTTAGGCGTTGCGCTAGCATCATAATTTTTGAACTTTGTAGGTCTGCACTTGATACAACCCCGAGCAATTTCTCTTTATCGTCAACCACCAAGATAAAGTCAGTGTGTTGGTTGTTGGTTTGCTTTAATGCATCAACAATATTTGTTTCGTAATGCGCTCGTAGTGGATCTTTTTGGGTGAAATTATTCACCATTTTTAAAGCCGGAGACGTTAAATCGATTAAAGGTTGAGTGTCGCTGTAAGTGTGTGACAACAAGCCTTTAGAGATATCTTGAGTACGTAATTCTTTGAAATTAGTCATAGTAACCACCAAAAATGTTATTAAATTTAATTAAGTTCTAAAAAATGAATTAAATAGAATAAGCTGGTGGTCCTCGCTGATAAGCGTGATTAAAAGGTTTAGCTAAATGTGCGCCCAAGTAAAACGACTGGGGAGTGTCGGGGAGTGGTTGAAGTGCCCCTAGAGACAGCCCGTTGTCATGAGTATCTATGTCAACGTCAAGGTTTGCTTGGTCGGGAATATCACAAGCAATGTAGTTAGCATTGGTGTGCTGCGCTTGATTGTCAAAATCATGCGCAAGTACAGTCAAACTCACACTCATTAAGAGTGTAAATAACATGGCATGACTGCATATGCGATGTAATAAGTTTGACATGAAACGACCTTCTAATTATGAACCCAAGCGCAAAATGCATTACTTGAGTACATTTATGTATAATCTATAACTACACATTAGACAATCAATAATTAACCAAATCTGAATTGTCTGATATTTTTAATTAAATGGATGTACGATTATTTCTGAGCATCAGGGTAGCTAATTTTGTTTACATACCACTGCTTTTTTCCTTGCGGCGTTGGTACTTCAAATTCATCATCTACCTGTTTTTTTAATAATGCACGTGCCATTGGTGAATCAATAGAAATATAATCTTTACGGTCGTAAATTTCATCAGGGCCAACAATTCTAAAGGTTAGTGTTTCTGCGTCATCATTCTCAATTTCAACCCACGCGCCAAAAAATACTTTACCAGCCTGTTGCACTGAGTAATCAATAATTTTTAGATCTGGCATGCGTTTACGTAAGTACCTAACTCGGCGGTCTATTTGGCGCAATAAACGCTTATTATATTGATAATCTGCATTTTCAGAGCGGTCACCTAAACTTGCAGCCCAACTCACTATTTTTGTTACTTCAGGGCGTTTTACGTTCCATAAGTGGTCGTGTTCTTGTTGTAGCTGTAAATACCCTTCGCGGGTGATTAAATTGGTTTTCACGGTTTTACTTATCCATCTTAGTGGGATCGCAGGCAAGGTATTAAAATATCACGGGCTTGTCGAGAGGATTTTTATGCTTTAGATAGGTTGTACCTTGAAACGTTCAGTAACAATCTTGTGACTTAATTAGTTTTTTATTATCACGCTTTTCCTTTATATTAACGAGTAACTGTATAAAACAACAAGAATGAAGTTATGGGACACGAAACCACAAAAGTATTGGTCGTAGATGACGATATGCGTTTACGCAGTTTATTAGAGCGTTATCTGGTAGAGCAAGGATTTATCGTACGAACTGCGGGTAACTCAGAACAAATGGATCGTTTGTTGGAACGCGAGAACTTTCATTTAATGGTGCTGGATTTAATGTTACCTGGCGAAGATGGCTTATCGATTTGTCAGCGTTTACGCCAAAAAGAAAACGAAATCCCGATTGTAATGCTTACCGCAAAAGGTGATGAAGTAGATCGTATTATTGGTTTAGAACTTGGTGCCGATGATTATATTCCAAAACCTTTTAACCCCCGTGAATTATTAGCCCGTATTAAAGCAATTTTACGTCGTCGTTCAAAAGAAGTACCGGGTGCGCCTGCCGCGGAAGAAAACGAAATTTCATTTGGTGAGTTCTCACTTAATTTAGCAACCCGAGAGATGAGTCAAGGCGATAAAACAATGTCATTGACGAGCGGTGAATTTGCGGTATTAAAAGCATTGGTGACACATCCACGAGAGCCGCTTAGCCGTGATAAGTTAATGAACCTAGCTCGTGGGCGTGATTATAGCGCACTTGAACGTAGCATTGATGTGCAAGTGTCTCGTTTACGCCGCATGATTGAAGTAGATGCGGCTAATCCTCGCTATATCCAAACAGTATGGGGCTTAGGCTACGTATTTGTTCCTGATGGTGAAAAATAACCTGAATGAGTATGTTTCCTAAAAGCGCATTTGGGCAAACGGTATTTTTGGTAGCGGCATTATTGTTGATCAATCAAGTCGTGTCGTACATCACCGTGAGCCTGTATGTGGTTAAGCCAACCATTGAGCAAGTTAACCTGATACTTGCTAAGCAAATTAAAACCGTGTTTATTGACTGGGAAGATGGCGTTGAAATAACAGATGAAGTATCGGAAAAGTTTTTTGAAATTACCGGTATAGAAGTCATGACACAACGCCAAGCAATGCGTAGTGGGTTAGGGCAAAGCCGTGAATATCCGATGTTATCGCGCAGTATGTCAGAGCAGCTAAATGGTTCTGCACGCGTACGAATTAGTCAAACGGGGCCGCTTGTTTATTGGGTTGAAGCTCCGCAGGCGCCCGGTTATTGGGTTAAAGTTCCGCTCACTGGGTTTAAAGATAATAATCTGGAATTCTTAACTTTCTATCTATCAAGTATTGGCTTTTTAAGTGTGCTGGGGGGGTGGTTATTTGCGCGTCATCTAAATCGGCCTTTAAAAGCACTCCAGCAAGCTGCAATCAAAGTGGGTGTTGGGGATTTTTCAACCAAGCTAGAAGAACATGGCTCAACAGAAGTAATTGAAGTAACGCGGGCATTTAATCAAATGTCGCGAGGTATCGCTGCGTTAGAGAACGATCGCCGTTTATTAATGGCGGGTGTGTCTCATGATTTACGTACACCGCTTACGCGTATTCGTTTGGCGACTGAAATGATGTCAGATGAAGAGGATTACCTGCGTGAAGGGATCATTTACGACATTGAAGATATGAACGCGATTATTGATCAGTTCATTGAGTATTTACGTCATCATAAACGTGAAGAGTTAGCGCTTGAAGATTTAAATGCATTAGTGTCTGAAGTCGTACATTCAGAGCAAAAACATCAACGTAATATTACGTTTACTGAAAATCACAGTATCAATAATGTACCATTGAGCATGGTGGCTATTAAACGTGTTATTACTAATATGATTGAGAATGCAATACGTTATTCAGATGATGATATAGATGTGGAAACCACAATCAGTCGTGATAAAAAGTACGCGATGGTGGTGGTTAAAGATCACGGGCCAGGCATACCTGAAAGTGAATTAGAATCAGTATTTGAGCCATTCAAGCAAGGTGACACAGCACGCGGTAGTGAAGGCAGTGGTTTAGGGTTGGCGATCATCAAGCGTATTGTTGATATGCACGGTGGTAAGGTTGCCTTAGTGAATCGCCCTGAAGGGGGGTTAAGTGCTGAGGTGTATTTGCCTTTAAAACATGTAACTACAAAAGAAAAACAGTGATCAGTGTATTGGCTAAGTAATGTTATTTAACCGGGGTTAATGTGGTGATTAACCCCAATTTAGTGATGGTGTTTGCTGGTGTCTACGTTGCCAAAAAGGGTGTGATGACCAACGTTGTTCTTGGTTGTAGAAATAATGTTTATGGTGTAGATAACTGTCCCATATCTGCTCAATTTGTTGCTGATAAGTTTTGATAAAGTATTGGTGTATATCGTTATCTAATGTTTCGATAACCTCAGATTTTTTTATTAATGATGCTAATTGCATAGCACTTGCCATTGCATTAAAAATCCCCTGAGATGATAAAGGGTCAAAGCTAGTTGCGGCATCACCAAGTGCAGCCCATTGTTGACCTACAAAGGTGTCTAAGCGTGTTGAATTGGCACTGGTAATACCGTGTAGATCTAACGTATGTTGATTGCCTTCGAGTAACGCGGCTAATGGTGCATGTTGTTGAGCAAGTTGACTAAATAGAGCTGTGTCACGATTTAAGCCTTTACTGAAAAGGTCGGAGTCGGTTTGAAATGCTAAAACACGGCGTTGATTTGGTAGTGGTGCACTGTACCACCAGCCATTAACGGTTGCACAAATACTCCCTAGTTGATTCTCACTGTTGTTTGCCAAGGTCGCCCAGCATGATATGAGTCGGTCGCTTTGTTGACGATCCGTATATTTTTTTGCAAAGTGAGCTTGGCGGCCTGTTGCATCAATTACAAACTGACTACAAATAGTGATTTCTTTGGGTTCGTCGGAGTTTGTGTGCTCAAGTAAAATGTGCCATGTATTATCATTATATTGACTGCCTCTGAGCCGTGCTGGCCAAATACATTCAACACCACGTTGCTGGGCTTTATTACGTAAAAACAACTCAAATTCTTTACGGTTTAATCGCCAACCGAAGCCATCTGGGTTGCTTAGGTTATCAGTAATGTGAGGCTTTTCTTGTCCCCAGCTAACTTGCATGCCTAGATTGTGTAAATGAATAGCTTGGGTGATGTTTGTGTCTATTAAAGCTTCAAATTCAGTGAGTAAATTAAGCTGTTGTAAAATGCGCTTTGCTGCAGGTGCTAAACATTCACCAATGCGCTCTTCAGGCAATACAGATTTATCAATAAGTGTTACTTGGTAAGAATCACATAACGCAAGCGCAGCAATACAGCCTGCTACGCCTGCACCAATGATCACAATATCACTCGTTAACTCTTTTTTGTTAATCATTGGCATAATGATCCTAACGTCCTTTTACGCGATGAAAGCGATTTGCTTTTTCTGTTACACCTAAATCTATTTTGTGTTGATTTGGTGGCAGATCCGCAGAAAGCGTCGCTTTACTATGTTGTATTGCTTTACTGGCAAGGTTTGTATGTGCTTCTTTATCTTGCTTGTGAGGTAGCATGCCGACTTGCATCATAGTTGGAAATTGAGGGTCACCAAGGGCGCCAACATGTGCTTGCACAATCGCGAGATCTGCAAAGTTTTCAACCATACTGTTGATTTGGTTGGTGTATGTTGCAGGCTGGCCGTGCAAAGGTAAATCATCTAACCAATCTGTGCGATACGCAAATGCCTGTTGGCGAGTGCTATTTGATAGTGATGTATCAAGCACTTGCTTATAACGATATTGGTTCATAACTTGATTAGGCACACGTGCCGGCCAAAAAGTGGGTAAGAAAGGGTCGTATTCAGAGCTGTAGCCATCACGACAGCTAGCTGTATCTGTTTGCCATGGGATAGCCATCCAACGTGTCACACCGCCTGCTACTTGTCCACCAAATAATGGTCCTTGTGCAAGGGTAAAAATATCACTATTCATGACAGGGCCGTAATAATAATGATCGCTTTGTAGATCCGATTTTGCGTGTTTTAACCTAAAAGCTGATTGATACATACCTGCAGTGCGCATAGGCCAAGTCATTTCACAGCCTGGATGAAACGCATCTGCTAGGCAAAATTCCATCGCACCACGAGTGAGTAAGTCAGGCTGTTGTGCCACGGGATAATCATCTATAGTGAGCTGCTTTGGAGCAACGGGGCAACCGGATTGCGGTGTGTAATCATTAATAAAATCGCCTTTTACCCATTGGTCTAAAAACGACAATTGTAAGTTTGAGAGTGTACTATGTTGGCGTTCAGATCCCGTTGGTGGAATACTAATTGCGTCGCCATAGAGCCAAGGCCATAGTTGAGGTGCTTGGGCACCTGGGACATCAAAACGGCGAAAATTATTAGATAACGTACGACGTAGTTCTTGATAGGCTGGAGAAGGGTTGCTTAGTTTTTCTAACCACTGAGGAGTTGTGTAATCAAATTGACCACCCCATCCAAAAGCGCCTGCAAAGCCACCATTAACCCATTGTAAGTCAGTCATTCGAGTAAAAATAGGTTGAATATCATCCGTAAATGAAGGGCGCTGTGGACGTGCAAGCATGCCACTGTTTACTGCAACATCGCGCATTAAATCCCACATGGTACGCACTGATTTTTGCATTGGCGCATAATCAGGCGGTGCACAAATGGCCCAAGCGGGTTCAACTCTTAGAGCAACGCCTTGATAAACAACCTCAGCGGTAATAGGGCCATCGGATATATCATCATACCAGCCTTCATTGTTGGCGAAAGTCACCGCGATATCCCCATTCAGGTTACGCGATACGCCATGCCCACCTAGCATGATTAATCGGCCATGTTCATCACTGCGCATCTCGCCTAGATAGACTTTTTCACCCATAAATTTACCGGTAAAGGTGTCTTTATTTTTAGGGGTTATATTTTTGCCGCTTAGGCTGCGTTTACCTCCATTAATGACAAGCTTATCGCGATTTGTAACATTGTTGTTTCGCAGTAAAGATGGCGGTGCATCGGCGGCTTCTGGAATATCTAAAGCAATTTGAAATTCATACCAAGACGCTTTTTGATTCGCAAGTTGGGCGTGCCATGTTATGTCAGCATTATCTAAAGTGAGTTCCTTAATTGCTTTGCCAGCAGCGTTAAAGCCGTAAATTCTAAACTCGGCAGCTTGGCGTTTCATTGCGCCACTTTTGTCGCGGTAAGCGTACTCATCTGAATTTGGTACAGGTTGAGGATGTTGCGGGCCAATGAAATAGTCATCTTTACTGTTACCTACTCGCATCACACCAATAGGAGGGTAAATACTAGCGTACACAATGCAGTCAGAGACAGTATCTTGTGATTGCTCAGGATTAAACTGACTAATTGCTTTTGGTTCTTGCAGCAGCTGACCATTTGCGGTGTGACGTGCATGAGCGCTGGCTGCGTATGCTGACTTGCGAGCAAGGGCAATGCTACCTAAAGGCTCATGATCAGCTAAAGTGCGCCAAATATTGAAGGCGAGGTTACGACCAAGCTCGGCTTGACCAATTGAGGTAATGTCTTGTTGTGCCAATTCTAAGTGTGCAAGGCAGATATACGGACTTTCTTGTGTGCTCCAGACTTTTTGTGCATCATCAATTGGCATTGTTTTGGGGTTAGTACGCAATTGTACTTCAAAACGAAAGCGAGCATTTCCTTCACGCAATCGTCGCTGTAAATCTAACGCAAGGTAGTCATTATCAACACTAGGTGCGCCTAAATCAGAACTCTCAGGTACTAACCGATATTTTACAATGTGTTGTTCACCAAGTTTAAATGGTAAAATTGCCCAATATTTAGCACTTAGGCAGCTCGCCTCTACTTTTTGCATTGCCTTTAAAATGTTAGATGTTTTCTTATTTTTCGGATCATTTATGTATGCGTCGTAGTCTTTATTTATTACGCCAGCCGTAGTGAATTGGCACATCTGTTGGGCATTTTTGGTAAAGAAGCGATTTATATTTTGAAAAATAAAGTCTGCTGTGTCGCTTTCTCCAACCAGTTTTGGACCCTCTACGGAAAACAGCTTCATCGCCAACCCAAGGGTACTGTGCAAATCAGGTGATGAAGGGGTTGTGTCACTTGAAAAGCGAACCGCGCATTCGTATTCTTGGCCTGCAAATATTCCCACTTTAAATTGCGGGTCAATGTCTGAGTTAATTTTAAACTTGCCGTACACAACGCCATGTTGTTTTCTAAATACGGCACGTTGAGCGGGTTGCTGCCCTTTATCTATGCGAGGAACTTGCCCAAGCCCAACAAACATCTCTGTTAGACGTTGGCAAGCTTGATCTACGCTTTCACCATCTGACCAACATGGTATGTTGTTTGCCGATGGTTTTGCGCCAGAGTGTTGTGTATCGTCTTTTTTACTCATTACAGCATTCCTTTTTTTAAGCTATTCAAATAAATTATTAACGTTGATGTGTAGAGCCAGCATTGATTTGCCTGTGACTGCTACGTAACTTTTGAAAGTTCTTAAATATATGGCTTACTTCCATCGTTGACTCACCCTTACTGGTTGCATGACAAGCAAAGCAGTTATTAGTCGAGTAGCGTTTATTTTGATTTGGATCGCCATAGGTTTGCGTATAGGTTTCCATGGTTATGTTGGCAAGCGCGAGCGAACCTCGTAATTTATCGTTTGCATTGGGTGGGACAATATTTCCACTGATCCCTTCATTAAATTTGTAACCTTGAGTACTTAACCACACACTTCCAGCATAAAAATAATGTTGCCAACGAGAGTCATGCTTAGTTAGGCCTTGTTTGACGCTATTATTGAGTACTTGAATGTTATTAAAGTTTTCGGCGTCTCTAGTTTGCTGATCTGACGATGCAACGTTTGTATAAGGCGCGCCATTAGGTACGCCAAATTGGTATAAACGAAACGTGTTTGTGGTGGTTTGTTCTGCGGGGTAACTTAGATTTGCATTACCTGCGGTGGTATTTTTTCTGTAAAAAATAAATTTATCATCACTACTAACGATTTTATTTTTTTCATAAGGCGTTGTTACTTTTTTAAATGTACCAGGAGAGCCGTAATAATCAGGTGCTGACGTATGATGCTCAAAGGTAGCCCAAATAAATTCAGGATGGTTCTCAACTACGCCAACAACATGCATGCCTATTAAAGCAACTTCGGTATTGCTGATTGTTTTACTATCCGCTTTGATCATTGCTTTGCGGGTGTAAAAGTTAGCGTGTATTTCTTTATCTGTATAAAGGGCGCGTAATTGATCTGTGGCAAGCCATGCTGCCTTTATTTCAACGGATCCCACTGCAAACTCATCACCGCTAGTGATCGGGTTTTTAGCTGCAGATTGAATAAATTCACGGTTTATATGAATTGAATAATAAGCAGGTTGATTACCATACTTAGTAAAAATTTTGCCATGGCTACTGCCTGCTTGTGTTGTGTCCTCGAGGATCAATTGAGAACTTAATTCAAAACCGGTGGGATTGAGTAGGTCATTCCAAGGCTCAAAATAAGGCATCATTTCATTATTTACTTGTCGGTAGTTATCACCAAACATAACCAGATCGTTTGTTTTTTTATCTACTTGGGTTAGATATAAAAACTTTTGCCATGACCACTGATGAAAATCACAATTGCTTGATTTATCTTCGTTATCCACAAATGCAAAATGACTATCTTTACCTTCTTTTGGTGGGATTACGGGAGATTTAAACCATTCTTTTTTTGCAACACACGCTGATGATGACGTGGTGTATTGGGCGTGTGATGGTGTGTTCTCATTGGTGCTAAGTGCCGTAAAACTTGCGAAAGTGAGCGCAAGTACTATGGGTGTTTTAATAACTGAGTGAGTATTTCTTAATACAGGTTCCATGCTCATATTCCTTGATTGTGTAGTAAATTTCTAGGAGAAATGACGGTGTTGCTATTATGTTAATGAAATGACTGTGAACAAAGATAGGTTACGCGCAGGAATAAATCTATTACAAAGTATTGCAGCAGTTTTAAGTATTTTAAATTTCAATTAGTTAAATTAATAAATGTGATGAAAGTTGATGCGAAGAAGTTTTGTTTTATAGCTTAATTAATTGCTTAATGCGCCAACCGACTCGGGTTGGCGCTGGGCGTGTTTATAGTGCTTTAAATCGAATTGCAGTGCCGCCGCTGGTGGCGAGTTTTAATGAAATAGTGTCTTTAGCCGATACAATACGCTGTTCAATTTTTATATCGTATGGGTTATTTTTCCATTCTGCGTTTTTGCCATCGCGGTATATTTGCGCTTCAAATACTTTATCGCCATCCAAAAAGTCGAGCTTAATATCAACCGTGCGGGCATGTTCATCAGTGACAGCGCCTAAATACCAGTCGTTACCAGAATAACCATCGCGTTTACGTTCTTTTCGTGCAAACACTATGTAGTCGCCAACTTCACCTGCAAGCGCAATACTGTGTTGCCAGTCGGTTGGTACATCTTGAATAAATTGAAATGCCTCAGGTTTTGCTAAATAGTTGCGCGGTAAATCTGCGGCCATTTGAATTGGGCTGTACATCACGACATACAAAGCGAGTTGTTTCGCTAGCGTGGTTTGTGGGCGGTTAGTTTCTGCGCCTAAACCATTAAAGCCCATATCAAAAATACCCGGTGTAAAATCCATTGGCCCAGCTAGCATACGTGTAAAAGCAAGCATAGGAATATGTTCAGGTGGATTAGGTGGCGTACCCCATGCGTTAAATTCTTGGCCGCGAGCTCCTTCGCGCGCTATCCAGTTAGGGTAAGTACGACGCAGACCTGTGTCTTTAATTGGCTCATGGGTGTTAATACTGATTTTATGTTTAGCTGCGAGTTTTACACTATGAAGGTATTCGTTAACCATAAATTGACCGTCGTGCCACTCATGACGTGCAATGCCATTATCATCGATACGTTTTATATTGCCGCCATCAGCTACATAGCCTGTTTTTACTTGGCTCACGTTCGCTTTTTCATAGAGTGCGTAGGCATCATTCATTTGGTTGCGATAGTTACTGACGTTACCAGATGTTTCGTGATGGCCAATTAGCTGAACGCCTTTTTGTTTGCCGTAACGAGTTAGTTCATCAATATCAAAATCATTATAAGGTTTAGTAAAACTAAATACGTCACCATTGAAAAACCAGTCTCCGTCCCAGCCAATGTTCCAGCCTTCAACTAATACGCCATCAAAACCATATTTGGCAGCAAAATCCATGTAATACTTGGTATTTTGTGTTGTTGCGCCATGTTTTTCACCGCTACCCCACGTTGTTTCGTTGATGTGCATACCCCACCAAATACCAACATATTTACCCGGTTTAACCCATGAAACATCGCCGAGCTTATTAGGTTCATTGAGGTTTAAAATTATATCTGAATTAATCAAATCAACGGCTTTTTCACCGATTTGAATTGTACGCCAAGGGGTATTAAAAGCACCGTATTTTTTAACTGCAATACCATCAGACCAAGGGGTTAGGTCTGCCTGAAATGTCCCCGGGCGACGTTGATTAAGCACCATACCTGCATAATCAACTAAAGCCGCCTCGTGAATACTGACATGTACACCGTCTGCATTTTTAAAAGTAAAAGGGGTATGTACAAGCCCAGCTTGTTGCAATGGTGTGGTGTTATAAACATATTCATAGCGGTTCCAGCCACGTGCAGGGATCCACCACGCGGTTGCTTTATCGGCGTCGGCAATTGCAAACTCGGTTAGCTCTTTAGTGATTTCAATGCTCTCAAAACCCGTTTGTTTGGGCACTTCGTAGCGAAATCCTACCCCGCTATTAAAGGCCTTAAAGCGGACTATGTAAGTGCCACCGTGCGGCGCAGGTTTATTAAAGGTAACCGTTAGCTCATTATGCTTATCTATAATGGTTTGACGCTCGCCCCACGGTTGCTGCCATTGACTATTTACTTGATTGTTAGATGTTTTAGTGATTTTAAAGCCTTCAGCGAAAGAGGCCTGTTGTTTAAAATTAAAACCAAGCGATGAGTTTTGAATAACTTCTTTATCGTTAAAACTGATTTTGTAGCTTGGTGTGGAGTGCGTATCTGATACCGTTATTTTTATTTTCCCATTGGGGGATTGAATTGTTGTATCTTTAGCAAAGCAAGCACTTGAAAGTGTAAGCACAAGTAGCAAAGGTAATCGCATGACTGATCCTTGAGGTTAACGCTATTTTAATCAGTTAGCATAAAGCGCGGAGGCTTTGATTACGAGATGACTGCATACGTATTCAATCTATTAAACAGACTAAATAATATTTTAATTAAGTAACATTTTGCTCATAAAATAGGTCTATAATGAATTAAATCAAATAATAAGATCTTAAGACGATGAAGCTTGTACTCGTAATTGCATTAATTTTTATGGTATTCAAAAGCCATGCAGCCACTATTACAATTTATGATCAAAATCAGCAACCGCTGCCTAATGCCGTTGTATGGTTAACGTCATCAGTGACGATGCTAGATAATGAATTACCAAACGCCCCCTTTATGATGAAGCAACAGGAACGCCAGTTTACGCCACATGTTTTAGTTGTGCCTAAAAACGCTCAGGTTGAATTTCCGAACGCGGATTCAATCATGCACCATGTGTATTCATTTTCTAAAAGCAAATCGTTTGAGCTCAAGTTGTATCGTGAGCAACCACAGGCGCCTATTACATTTGAACAAACGGGTGTGGTGGAGTTAGGTTGTAATATTCATGACTGGATGTTGGGTTATATCGTTGTAGTAGATAGCCCGTTTTATGCCATAACCGATGAGCAAGGGCGGTTATCATTAAACATTCCACAAGGCGAATACACACTCAATGTTTGGCATGAGGGGTTTAGTGATATTAGTTCAACAGAGTCACAAGCGGTGACTGTTTCGAACAAAAATTTGCGTTATCAACTTAAGCAAAAAGTAATACCACGTGTTGCAATTGGTGTAGATGAATTTGATGATTATTAAAAACTCACTAGGTGTTGTCGCTTTAGTTGGCTTATTAAGCGCCACCAATGTAAATGCGCAAATTAAAGGGCTATTACACGTTAGTGCTGTAAAAGGCGATTCGCAATCGAGTTGGCAAGAAGGTGGTGTAGGGCTTTATCGCTATGACAGTGAAAACGATGGCGTGCTACTTTCACAAGGGTTAATTGATTTTAGAGCAGACTTGAGTACTTATTGGTCAGCCCATGGAGTGATTAATGCTTACCAAGATCCTGAGCCTACTTTAGGCTTTAGCCAAGCGTATTTACAATATAAGCCGCTAACTAAAAGTAAATATAAGTGGCATGTGCGCGTAGGTGGATTTTACCCTTTATTGTCACTAGAGAATCCAGATATGGGTTGGATCTCACCTTATAACTACACTAACTCCGCCATAAATTCATGGATAGGTGAAGAAGTACGCACTGTGGGTGTTGAAGCAACCATTAAGCGCCCTGGGCGAAGCTTTAATAGTGCCCACAGCTTTGCATTTGTAGGAGCTACATTTAAAGGTAACGATCCTGCGGGCACATTATTGGCGTGGCGTGGTTTTGCCATGCACGATCGCCAAACAACGTTTAACGAAGGTGTTGCATTTGCGCCAGTGGCTTCTTTAAATACACCCCAATTACAGCATCAAGCAAATCAGGTTTTGCCTTTTGAAGAGGTGGATGGCCGTTATGGTTATTACACAGGGATTCATTGGGATTATTTAAAAAAATCACAATTTCGTTTTTATTATTACGATAACAACGGTGATCCTGCCGCGATCAATTACAGTACTGGGCAATATGCATGGGATACCCGATTCTCAAGCGCTGCATGGCTTTATAAATTTACGGCCAAAACACGTTTGATAACTCAGGCTATGTCAGGCAGTACTGCGATGGGGAAAAATAGAGGTGTTGATAACCGTTTTTATAGTCACTTTTTTTTACTAAGTCATAAAATAGCAGAGCATAGATTATCTATTCGTTATGATTATTTTAAAGTGACTGATAAAGACGATTGGGCGTTTGATCCAAATGCAAGCCATGGCGAAGGGATTACAGCAACTTGGCGTTACCAGTTAACACCACAGTGGCAGTTAGGAATTGAAGGTTCGGCTTTGCGCAGTCAAGCTGATAACCGCCAAGCGATTGGTATAGCATCAAGAATATCACAGCAGCAAGTTTTACTTAACGCACAGTGGCGTTTTTGATCTGAGCATTTTTTAGGTGTCAAAAATTAAAAAAGGGTTCGTACGAACCCTTTTTTGCTACTTTATACCCAAGCCACCTCAAGATGCGAGTTTCAGTTGGAATTAAAAGCGATTTAGGCAAGGCATTGATTGCAAGTAATAGTGGTTCTATTGTTAAAATCAATAACGCAGTATAAATCGCTTTTAAACCAACCCGTTGGGCGTTTCACAGGGACTTACTCTCTGCGTTGTTACTTCTTAAAAGGGACTGCCATTGTTGCAAAGTAACGCCTTGATATTAAGCCCCTGTGAAACGCTGAATTCTACATCTTGAGGTGGCTTGGGTATATTATTGCTTACTTTTTCTCAAAAGCGCGTTTCATAAAGTTTGGGGTTGCAAGTGCGCCGTGGTGAATACCGCTGTTATAGTATTGCGTACCTTGTGCAAGCTCTGCGGCAGCATCTTCTCTAAAGCCTGCAAATGCTTCACCTTTGCGTGCAAGCGTCACAGACCATAAACCACTTGGGTAAATAGGTTGTGGGAATGGCAATGTTTGCAAATCCTTAAAGCCCACTTCAGTCATTGCGTCACGCATTTCTACCAATAATGGCATGTGCATAAGAGGGGATTCACTTTGTTGCACCATAATGCCACCAGGGCGAAGAGCATTTAAGCAGCTAGTGTAGAACGCATGGTTAAATAGTCCTTCGCCTGGGCCTACAGGGTCTGTGCCATCAACAATAACTACGTCAATTGACTCAGCAGCAAGTTCTCGCATGTATTTAATACCATCATCAAACATGACTGTTGCGCGTGGGTCTTGGTTTGCTTCACATAACTCTGGAAAGTATTTAAGTGACATTTGTGTCACAACTTCGTCAATATCAATTTGTGTTACCGATTCTACATCTGGGTGTTTAAGTGCTTCACGTAAAGTACCACAGTCACCACCGCCGATGATCACTACATTTTTAGGGTTAGGATGAGCAAGTAGTGCAGGGTGGCTGATCATTTCATGGTAAAAAAAGTTTTCGCGGCTACTTACCATAGTACAACCATCAATAATCATTAGATTACCAAAGTCAGTCGTTTCGTACATTTCGACTTTTTGAAAAGGCGATTGCTTTTCATCTAGCTTTTTATTGATGCGAAGAGAAAACGCACTGCCGTCACGTTCACTAATTTCGGTAAACCAGTTACTTTGATCTAAATTTGCCATGATTGCTATTACACTTTTTGAGTTAAAGACGAAAAAGGGGGCAATTCTGCCAGTGCTTGGCGTTTTGCTCAATGAAATTTTACTGTTCTTGTGAATAATTTAACCTGTGCTTTGGTTAAAGGTCAATTTTTGTTAGCGTAGGGGCTACTGACGTATTAAAATACGCGATTACAGATGCATTAGTTAACACTTGGAAGAATTTGCCATGACTTGGGGTTTAGACACAGCACGCGCTACATATAATGTTGCACATTGGAGTGACGGTTATTTTGATATTAACAGTCAAGGTGAGCTGGTGGCTTTTCCTGATGGCGACCAAACAAAAACGGCGATTTCACTTACAGAATTAACAGAGCAGTTTAAAAGGCAGGGTTTAACTCTCCCTGTTTTGGTGCGCTTTACTGATATTTTACAAAATCGTGTTGATACACTCACAAGCGCTTTTAGTAAAGCGCGTGATGTGCGGGATTATCAAGGTCAATACACCTGTGTATATCCGATAAAAGTAAATCAGCAGCGCTCTGTCGTTAGCAAGTTACTGGCGCATCCAAGTGGGCTTGTTGGTCTTGAGGCTGGTTCAAAGCCCGAATTGATGGCGATTTTAGGTGTTGCAAAATCACCGATTACTATTGTGTGTAACGGTTACAAAGACAGTGAATTTTTACGTTTAGCCTGCATTGGTCAAGCAATGGGCCATAAAGTTAAAATTGTGGTTGAAAAGCTTTCAGAGCTAACAACATTGTTAGCCGAAATAGAAGATTTAGATATTGAGCCTGCCATTGGTATCCGTATTCGTTTAAATTCTGTTGGTAAAGGCAAATGGCAGAACACGGGCGGAGAAAAAGGTAAGTTTGGCTTAACTGCAGGGCAAGTTTTAAGTGCCGTTGACGTTCTTAAGCAGCATAACAAATTACACTTAATGCAAATGGTGCATTTTCATATAGGTTCACAAATTGCCAATATACGAGATATCCACCGTGCTTTACGTGAGTGTTCACGCCATTTTGCTGAATTAACACAACTGGGTGTACCATTAAATACCGTTGATGTAGGTGGTGGCTTAGGTGTGGACTACGAAGGCTCAGGCTCTCGTAGTGCATGCTCTATGAATTACACCGTTGAAGAATATGCGCGTAATGTAGTGAATGCGTTTGCTGAAGTATGTGAGCAGCATGACTTGCCGCACCCTGCAATTATCACTGAATCTGGGCGCGCATTAACGGCGCATCATGCGGTGTTGATCACCGACGTAATTGACGTAGAACAAGCACCTAATCATATTAACCCAAGTGCGCCACAACCAAATAGTGCGCTTGTGCTAGATGAAATGTGGCAGTGTTTACAACGCTTAAATCCACGCATGGCGCTGGAAATTTATCACGATGCAATGCATTTATTCAGCGAAGCTCATGATCAATACGTACATGGCTTAGTGAGTATGTTGGAATGGGCTAAAATTGAGCAATTGTACTTTACAATATTACACCGTGTTCGTGCATCGCTTAGCAATGCGCGCGCTCACCGTGAGGTACTTGATGATCTAAACGAAAAACTAGCGGATAAATTGTTCGTGAATTTCTCATTGTTCCAATCGTTACCTGATGTATGGGGAATTCAGCAATTATTTCCAGTAATGCCGATTGAAAATCTTGATAAACCATTAACGCAACGTGCCATTATTCAAGATATTACCTGTGATTCTGATGGCCAAATTCGCGAATATGTTGAAGGTGCAGGTATTGAAACAAGCTTGCCTATCCCACAGTATATACCAGGGCAGCAATATCATATTGCAATGTTTATGGTTGGTGCGTATCAAGAAATTTTAGGTGATTTACATAACCTGTTTGGCGATACAGACTCTGTGCATGTGGAACTCACAGAGCAAGGTTATCAACTTACTAATGCGATTAAAGGCGACAGCGTTAAGGATGTATTAAAGTTTGTTGACTATGATAGCGCCATTTTAGCAGATAACTTTGCCAATACAGTGCAGCAACTTGATGTCAGTGATCCTGTTAAAGAACAGTATTTAGCAGAGCTTAATGCCGGCCTTGAAGGGTATACTTATTTTGAAGATTAATTACGCCACTGAGTGTTGTGTAATGAGTTGTTGAGCAGTTTTAATGAAAGGAATTAAGTAGTAATGTCTTTGATCCGTTGTATTTTTAGTATTTTATTGTACACCTTAAATACTGTAATTTGGTTTATACCTATTTTTATCTTTGGCCTAATAAAATTACTGCCAATTAAAGCACTGCAAAAAGCAATGAGTTGGGCGGCGAAGAAGTGCGCGAGTATGTGGGTTACGTGTAACTCTTTAACTCAGAATGTATTTACGCCCTATAAGTTAAACGTGACAGGTCTTGAACAAGTAAAACTAAAAGACTGGTATTTAATTATCGCTAATCACCAAAGCTGGGTCGATATATTGGTGTTACAGCGTTTACTGAATCGCCGTATACCATTTTTAAATTTCTTTTTGAAAAAAGAATTAATTTACGTGCCTATTTTAGGTTTAGCGTGGTGGGCTTTAGATTTTCCATTTATGACGCGTACCAGTAAAAGTCAGCTTAAGAAAAATCCAAAGCTGCGCGGTAAAGATTTAGAAACGACCCGCAAAGCCTGCGAAAAATTTAAAGAGATGCCTGTTAGCATTGTTAATTTTGTAGAAGGCACGCGTTATACGCCTGCAAAACATCAGCGCCAAAATAGCCCATTTCCGCATTTGCTTAAGCCTAAAGCAGGTGGTATTGCTTTTGTAATGCAGGCTATGGGAGATCAAATATCTAAAGTTGTGAATGTAACAATACAGTATCCTGATGGGATCCCAACATTTGTGGATTTTGCCAGCGGGCGGGTAAAGAGCATCAATGTTCACGTTGAAGTAATGCCTGTGAGTGAAGAGTTAATAGGTGATTATACGGGTGATAATGAATTTAGAGTACGCTTTCAATCAGAGCTAAATCGTTTGTGGCAAGATAAAGAGCAACAGCTTACTCAGCTTGAGCAGCAATCAAAGTAATCGATAGGCAGTGTATCAATTAGCTGTGGCTAACTAATAATTAGGTTAGTCGCTATAAACGTAATTTAGGATGCAGCTCACATAGCTGCACGCAGCAAGGAAATTGAATTACCATGACGACTCCAATTCATTTACAGCAGCTAGTTCAACCTTGGTTTGAAGGCATGCCAGAATCTACGTGGTTTAGCTCACTGACTGCCGTATCTATAGGTGTTTTTTCCTTATTAGTAGTGTACTTGTTTACTCGTCGTTTAATGTTGCCAGGTATTCAAAAAGTAGTAACAAAGCTATCTCCTGAACGAATTGGCGTACTAGCCCCGATGATAGACAAGCTCAACCGTCGCTTTGCTGGTATGTTGTGCTGTGTTTTATTTTTAGCCACGTTTGATAGCGTATACCCGGTTAGTGAGCTTGCAGGAGAGGTATTAAAAACTATTGGTCAGACTATTTTAATTATCCATGTGGGCTTTATTATTAGTAGTTTGGTGAGTATTGCTGGTGGTATTTATAACCAACTTGAGTTTGCGCGAGAGGTGCCAATTCAAGGCTTAATTCAAGTTGTTAAATTAATCACCTTTATGATTTGCGCTATTTTAATCGTCAGTATCGTACTAGAGAAATCACCAACATATATTCTTTCAGGCTTTGGTGCTATCGCCGCAGTTACTTTGTTAGTTTTTAAAGATACCATTTTAGGTTTTGTTGCCAGTATTCAAATTGCGGCTAATCGCTTAGTAACTTATGGGGATTGGATTCAAGTTGAAAACTATGGCGCTGATGGTGAAGTGATTGATCTGGGTTTAAATACTGTAAAAGTACGTAACTGGGATAACACGATTACCACCATTCCGACCTATATGTTAGTTGCCGGTTCGTTCAAAAACTGGCGCGGGATGCAAGAATCTGGCGGTCGTCGTATTAAGCGCTCACTTAATATTGATATGAATAGTATTCGTTTAGCTGATGACGAAATGAAGAAAGTGATTGGCCAATCAATTGTTTTAAAAGATTACATTAAATTAAGTACTTTACCCGATCCGGTTTCTAATTTGGGATTATTTCGACGCTACGCGGAAGGTTATTTAAAGCGCCATAGTAAAGTTAATACTGCATTAACGCTTATGGTGCGTGAATTACAGCCACTGAATCATGGACTGCCAATTGAGTTTTATTGCTTTAGTGAAGATAAGCGCTGGATATCTTACGAGCATTTACAAGCAGAAATTATGGATCATCTGCTTGCAGTGCTCCCTCTATTTGATTTACGCCCGTATCAAAGTGTCACGGGGCAGTTTAGCCCCCCAGCAAGTGCACCTACAAGTATCAAACCCACAATTAAAGTGGTAAATAATACTGAAGCAGACCCACGCTAATAAACCCAAGCAGTAGCCACCAAATAGGTGGCTTTGCCATTCTTAGCCATGCAAATGCAGCAATAACAAGGGCAATGTGCCATATGTTATGTACCGCGGAAGTCCAAATTGGCGAATAAAGTGCTGCCGCTAAAAATCCAACAACAGCGGCGTTAAGTGCAGCTATACTGCTGGCAAATCGCGGGCGCTGTGCCAGTTGTAGCCAACTTTTTTGAAAGGCGAGCATAAGCAGTAAGCCAGGTAAAAAAATCAATACAGTCGCTATGAGTGCGCCAATGATAGGTTGCGTATCTGTCAGTTGTGCGCCTAAATAGGTGGCAATGGTAAACATAGGCCCCGGCACGGCTTGTGCACTGGCATACGCACTTAAAAATTGTTCAGTGCTTAAACTTGGTAAGCCAGTTTGTAGTAGAGGCAGCACAACATGCCCGCCGCCAAATACTAATGCTCCAGCTTGATAAAATGGCGCAAACAAACCTAACTCTTGCCCTAGAGGAATGAAGCTAATTATTAATAACAACGTAAATAAAGCTAAGGCAATCCAGTTTATACCACTTTTTGTCGTGGGAGAGGAGGCAGTGTTTTTTTCTAAATTTAGTAGAGGCCAGATAGCGCCAATCACTGCTGCAATAACTAATACTGCGATTTGCGTTGTCATATTGGGTAGTAAAATTAAGGCTAAGGTGCTGAGCGCAGCAAGCGCTTTTAGTGCCCAGCTAGTACAGAAGCTTTTTGCCATACTAACAATGGCATCGGCAACAATTACAACTGCAAACAACTTTAAGCCTGCGATAATTGCAAAATAAATAGCATCAAATTGATGGGCGCTAATAGCCAATAACACCATGATTAGAAATGATGGCAAAGTAAAGCCAATAAATGCAGCAATACCACCCAGTACACCACTGCGCTCTACGCCAATAGCAAAACCCACTTGGCTAGACCCTGGGCCCGGCAGTGCTTGACTTAAGCTGATCAATTGCGCGTAACGTTGATTGTCTAACCAATTTAAATTATCAACAAAGTGACGTTTAAAGTAGCCAAGGTGGGCGGCAGGCCCACCAAAACTCATACAGCCAAGTAAAAAAAACTGCTTAAAAATAGCTAACAACATGATATTTATGATCCTTTGGGTATACGCTATTGCATTATGACAAAATTTTGTGACATTTATATGGTCTTTATCGTTTGTACCTTAGTACAATGGTCATAAGTTACACTTTTGACTGGTCGTTATGCGCCTAATTGATAAAATTTTATTGCTGTCGTTATTCGCTTTATCATTTTTGATGAAGGTATCGGCTGCCCCTATCCCAAGGCTATCGTTAGCCGTTGATCATGCTCCCCCATATAGTCAGATAAGTGAAGAGGGTGATATAACAGGTGCAATAGTTGATATTGCTGAGGCGATTCAAGCACGGGTCCCTTTTAAGATTGAGTTAGTTGCTTGTCCTTTTCCTCGCTGTTTAAAAATGCTTGAGGATGGTGAGGTAAATGCTATGGGCGGACTCATCCGTACCGTAGAGCGTCAAACTCAAATGCATTTTTTAATGCCCCCGTATATGATTTTATCGTCTTCTTTTGTGTTTTACGGTCGTCACGATAGTGAGTTAGCTGTTCAAAACTACGGTGATTTATATGGCAAAAAAGTAGCGGTAATGCGTGGTGCTGCTCACTTTAAGCGTTTTGATCAGGATAAAAAGTTAGAAAAAATTGAAGCATTATCTGAAAAGAATGCAATAGATATGCTTTTAAAAGGCCGAGTCGATTTGGTTGTGGCAGTGGAGGAGACCGCTGAACACTCTATGAGCGTGTTAAATCAACCAATAAATAAATTAAAAAAAATGTCTTATCGTTATGATGATGTTATATATGGTTATTTTGTATTAAGTCGTCAATTTAAAAATACCCCTTTAGCCATCGAAATAGAGCATCATATGAAGTTGTTGGCGCAAAGTGGTGAGCTTACTGATCTTGTGGCACCTTATAACTTACCTCCTATTGAACAGCCAACCCTGGGCTTTTATTAACTCCTTCTTCATAGTTTGTTCATTGATGTGTTTGCATACTTGCTGTTATTGAAATAATTAATAGGCAGGATACATCATGACTATAATCAAACCATTAGTAACAGCCACGGCGTTAGCGCTATTACTTACAGGGTGTGAAACCACCAAAACAGGAACTGGCGCTGCAATTGGTGCTGCAACAGGAGCTGTATTGGGCAAAGCCACCGGTGATCATGATGATAAACGTATTTTTATTGGTGCTGCCATTGGTGCTTTAGCGGGTGCTGCGATTGGTGATTATATGGATAAACAAGAAGCGGCCTTTCGCGATGAGCTCGCAGGCTCTGGCGTAGAGGTTATTCGCGAAGGTGATAATCTACGTTTAGTTATGCCATCTAATATCACCTTTGCCACTGATCAATCTTATATTTCATCTGGCTTTCACAACACTTTGGACGCTATCGCTAAAGTAATGAATAAATATGAAAAAACATATTTAAGCATTGAAGGCCACACCGACAGCACAGGGAAAGACAGCTATAATATGACCTTATCGCAGCAGCGTGCGCAAAGCGTTAAGGGCTATTTAGTGAATCAACAAATTTTAGCAGCACGTATCAGTACTCGTGGCTACGGAGAAACGCGCCCTATAGCAGGTAATGATAACGCCAACGGGCGAGCTCAAAACCGTCGCGTCGAAATTCAAATAGTACCTAATACACAAAGTTAATTTACTGATGAAACTTAAAAGCTGAAAGCTATTTGGATCAATATTCATTGCGGAAGAAGAACCGCCCATTACACTTCCTGTTAATAAAAAGCGCATGATGGGTGGTGTGGGGCTGGAGGTTAGAGACCGGTGGCTACGCGATTAGGTGCAAATTTTAATACTGCCCTTTGAGCCACCTTTTAGCTGTGATTTTTTCAAGTTTTCTTCTGTATTTTTTTTGAGAAAATTCTTCTGCGTTTCCATTTAGAACATCAAAGATATCTTCTGAGATTAGCGCACCAATAGCATGGATTGCTTCATGTCGATTCAAACCTTGCCTTGTAAGTTTAGCAATAGTTTCAGGTATGAATTCAACCCCCATAGCTAATTGATTTTCAACTAGGACATGGATTGTTGAATGTAAGCTTAAAGCTTCATCAGCCATTTCAAGGCCTAACTCTGAGTGAAAATCACGAACCAGTTCAATTCGTATAGCTTCATCGAGTGCTAACCAATGTTTAGAATTTACTGGTTGCTCAGGATTGTATTTATCCATAGTTGCCTCGAATGCATAAGTTTATTTTGCACCTAACGAGCCTGTAGAATAACTCGTTTTTAATTTATTTTTCTTGATGGTTTAACCATAGCGGAGTTCATATTTTGATTCAATCGCAATAATTAGGGACAGGCACATAAAATTTATACATGTCCTTTTTTACTTACTTCACCTTACAACTTTTACTTTCCAGCTTAAAAATCCCACCTTTAATCCCTATTAAATTGCAGTTCACACAGCTTTTGATACAGCGGATTACTTGTTAATAGTTGTTGGTGAGTACCTGTGGCTATAATTTCACCATGTTCCATCACTACGATTACATCAGCATGTTTTACTGTGGCCAAGCGATGGGCAATAATTAGCGTAGTGCGGTTTTGCATTAAGTGTTCTAGTGCAGCTTGAACGTGGTGTTCGCTTTGTGCATCAAGGGCACTGGTAGCTTCATCAAGTAACAGTATTTTGGGGTCTTTTAATATAGCGCGTGCTAATACAATGCGTTGTTTTTGGCCACCAGATAAACGCACACCTTGCTCACCTAAAAAGCTTTCATAACCGTTTGGTAGTTGCGCGATAAACTCATCAGCGTGGGCATGTTTAGCTGCGGCGTAGACTTGTTCGTCAGTCGCATCTGGGTTGCCATAGCGAATATTGTGCATAACATCGGAGCTAAATAAAATGGGATTTTGTGCGACCATACCCATACTGTTGCGCAGCCGATTGAGCGATAGATCTTTTATATCAATTCCGTGGAATTCAATGGCGCCGGTGGCTGGGTCGTAAAAGCGTTGTAGTAGTTCAAATAAAGTTGTTTTACCGGCTCCCGAGGGGCCAACTATCGCCACAGTTTGGCCTTGCTTAATAGTTAGCGATACATTCTTCAGTGCGCTAACATCAGGACGAGATGGGTAGTTAAACGTAATGTTGTTGAGTTCAATTGCCGCAATATCGGGTTTAGGATGTAGCTTTTCATCAAGGGGCTGGTCAGGGTTAACAATTTCGCTTTTGACGGCCAATAACTCCAGTAAGCGTGCTGCAGCACCTGCTGCGCGTTGTAGTTCACCGTATACCTCGGCAACGGTTGCCACTGACATCGCTACCATAATGGCGTAAAACACAAATGCGCCTAACTCACCACCGCTCATCGTACCTGCAAGTACATCACTGCCGCCAACCCATAGCATTACACTAATAGCGCTGAAAGTTAAAAATATCACTGCGGCGATTAAAAATGAACGCTGCTTAATACGGCTTTTAGCAACGGCAAAGGCTTTTTCGGTTTCTAAGGCGAACGCGTGTTGTTCTCGTTGTTCGTGGCTATAACTTTGCACCACTTTAATATTTTGAATGATCTCACCGGCGTACGTGCTTATATCAGCAATCGCATCTTGGCTAGAGCTGGCTAATTTACGCACCTTTTTACCAAACACCATCATTGGCACTAACACCAAAGGTACACAGGCAACTACGACTAAAGTGAGCTTTAAATTAGTAAATAACAGCATGGCTAGGCCACCAACCAGCATGAGGGCGCTTCGTAGTGCCATTGAAAATGACGAACCAATAATTGATTGCAGCAAGGTTGTGTCGGTTGTTAAGCGTGACATTAGCTCGCCACTGCGGTTTTCTTCAAAGTAGCTAGGGTGCAAAGTCACTATGCGGTTAAACACTGCTTTGCGAATGTCGTTACTAACGCGCTCCCCAATCCACGACATTAAATAAAAGCGGCTAAAGGTGCCAATGGCTAATAGGCTGATCAGCCCTATTAGCACTAAAACAGCCTGCTTTAATTGCTCTTGTGAGCCTGCAATAAAGCCGTGGTCGATTACAAATTTAACTCCTTGGCCAAGAGATAAATTAACTCCCGCGGTAACGAGCAACGCCATAAGCGCCGAAAAAACTACCCATTTATAAGGTTTAATAAACTGAAAAATCGGAATTAAACTACTAAAAGCAGCCTTGTCTTTTTGCTCGGTTTTGCTATTACTCATGCTGGATTCTTTTATGTGAATAGGGTATAGATATGGTTACTTTAATCATAATTTCAATAACCAATTAAAATAACAAATAAGGGACTAGTATGGTAACTCATAACGTAACGGGTCAATTTAATGTAAAACTTAATCCAATTGAGGGCTACGCCAAAGGGATTGACGGCGTAAATTTAGGGCGTATGTCGATTGATAAAACATTTACCGGCGATCTTGATGCAACGAGTACAGGTGAAATGCTTAGCGCAATGACCACGACTCAAGGCAGTGCTGGTTATGTGGCAATTGAACAAGTTGTTGGGTCGCTTGTTGGCAAGCAGGGCAGTTTTGTATTACAACACTTTGGTACGATGGATAAAGGCCAAGATTCATTAATTTTAAATGTAGTCCCCGACTCTGGTAGTAATGAACTAGCAGGTCTTAGCGGTAAAATGGTGATTCGTATTGAAAGTGGCGTACATTTTTATGATTTTGAATTTCAGTTATAAAAGGTGAAAAAGTGGTTGTGCAAAAAATAATTGAATTTAAAAAGACCCGTTTTTTTGGTGGAATAGATACAGAAGCCCTTAATCAGCGAATATACAAACTAAACCTAGATGGTTGGAAAGTGGTAAATGTAGGGCCAATTACAAATTTTTTTGGTCAAGTTTCCGGTTATGTATTACTTATTGAAAATGATGAGCCGTAAATGTCGCTCGTATTTTGATAAGTTAAGTATTTAATTATAAGGTGTTTTATGTCTGATTTTACTTTAAAAAGCGCATCGTTCGATCCAAAAATTAAATCTTATTGGTTAGTGTTCGCTTTATGTGTAAGCACATTAGGAATTGTTACTATTCCTTTAATTCCCGTCATTGTCTTAATAGTGTGGCTAGTTAGTAGCAGTATTTTAGCCGCAATGTCAGCGGAACTACTTGAGCGCAAGTTAGTCGTTAAACGCGGGATATTTTTTAAAGAAGAAAAATCGATTCCGCTTGAAAAAATAACCGACGTTGGATTAAGCCAAGGTCCACTGATGCGATTGTTTGGTTTATATAGGTTAAGTTTTGAAACCGCAGGGCAGTCAAGCCAAGGTGCATTAGTCTCATTACTAGGAGTGGTTGATGCCAGCGAGTTTCGCGAAGCAATTTTAGCCCAAAAAGATAACCTAGCTGGGGCACAGCCAACGAAAGCTAAAAGTGATGAGCCACAAAACCAAGTGGAGTTACTGCGTGCACTGACTTACAGCGTGAAGAACATTGAACAAATGCTAGTGACGCTGATGGATGAGAAGAAGTAATAACTGACTTATCTATTATCTGCACTTAAATATGGCAACCATAAGTTTTGATAGCATGCGTAAATTTTAGATTTACTTTGTTCAAATGGGCTACCTAAGGAGATTACTCCATTTTTATCCTGAAAGGTCAACATGACTTAATGTAAATTTATAACTCAAAAGTTGTTTAAGTTGGGTTTCGTTGTACTCAACCCAACCCAACTTAAATAACAATTAAAACACTTGGCAAACTTGCTCTGCGTTACAGGTGATCACAGTAACATTTTTGTAGCCAACTCGTGTTAGCGCTTCTGCACCTAGGGTTGCGCGCGCGCCGCTGGCACAGTGTAAATAAATTGGCCGTGCTGGGTCTTTTTCAATTTCCATTAATTTCATTTCGAGTAAACCACGGGGGATATTAATTGCACCGATGGCTGCTTTTGTCGCATGCTCAGCAGGTTCACGTACGTCAATTAATAAGCCGTGATTATCTGCCAGTTCTAGCTTGGCTTGCTCTGCATCAATACGGCGTTGATTTGGAGTGATTATTTTCATTAGATCTGGAATTGAAGTAAGCATTAGTCTGTAAATCCTCGTTTGCGAAAAAAATTTATAAGTGGGCACCACTTAGTAAACGCTGTTTGGATCAGGTTTACGCCTATCAATAGTGTTAACAACATAAACCGACTATCTACAAAGTAGCTCAAAAGCACAGAAATTGTCACCATTGATCCTGCAAGTAGTAAGATCCCATCACTTATTTTCATTATGACCTCTGTATTTAATATTAGTGTTTTCTAATGTTAAATTATATTAGAACTTACTAATGTAAAAGTCTATACTTAAAACATATTTTATTATCGGTTATTAAAATGAATATTGAGCAGCTAGCAAGCAATGCTGAACAAGCCGAGCAGTTTTTAAAATTAATGGCGAACAAAAATCGTCTAATGGTTTTATGCAGCTTGTTACAAGGTGAGTTAAGTGTAGGGCAGTTAAATGAACGTGTACCATTGGCACAATCTGCATTGTCTCAGCATTTAGCGAGTTTAAGAAAAGCAAATTTAGTAGCAACACGTCGTGATGGGCATACTATTTATTATTATTTGATCGACCCTAAAGTTGAGTCGATCATTGGGCTGTTGTATCAATGGTTTTGTGTAACCGATAATAACGCTAAATAAATGTGGCTATTTCATCGAGAGATTTTTTCACAAGTGCGTGGTTCGGCACAGTGGCATCTTCACTTGGGTAACCAGCAATGAGCAGCATATAGGGGCGTTCGTTGTCTTTATCTCGGCCACAAATATCGGTTAAAAAGCTCATTGGCTTAGGGGTATGAGTTAGCGTTGCAAGGCCTGCTCTGTGTAGTGCTTGAATTAAAAAGCCGGTTGCCAGTCCTACAGATTCATGTACATAGTAGTTCGTGTTTTTATCATCAGTACTTAAGCCGCCTTTCTTTTGGCTAAATACCGCAATAAGCCAAGGGGCATGCTCTAGGTAGGGTTTACTAGCATCAGTACCTAATGGTTTTAGTGCATCTAGCCATTCCTCGCCAGCACGGCCTTCATAGAATGAACGTTCTAGTTTTTCAGCTGCTTCACGAATTTGTTTTTTTATATCACTTGAGTGAATAGCAACAAAATGCCAAGGCTGGTGGTTTGCGCCACTTGGCGCCGTGCCTGCTGCCTTGATACAGGTTTCGATAATTTCTTTTGGCACAGGGCGATCGCTAAAGCTGCGAATACTATGGCGGCGCTGGCTGGTGGTTAAAAATTCTGTGGCGCGCTCCAGCATTTGATCATGTGGGTATTCGGTAAAGTCGGTTAGAGGGATGCTTGCATGATCTTTCATAATGATCCTTTATTGTTGTTTATTTGCAAAATGTTTCAAGAGTGTTTCAGTGTTTACACTTGTTTGCAAATGAAACTTTAATGTTAATTGTCCCTAATTCTATTCAGTGTTATAAACATGGCAACAATTAAAAAGTAAAGGACATATAAATGCTTAAAATATCGGAACTATCTAAAACCTATGACAATGGTGTACATGCCTTGCAAGGTGTTAATTTAACAATACCTAAAGGGATGTTTGGTTTACTGGGTCCAAATGGGGCTGGTAAATCTTCACTTATGCGTACAATTGCAACGTTGCAATCAGCAGACAGCGGCAGCATAGAGTTTGATGGGGTTGATGTTTTAGCACAGCCTAAAAACTTGCGTGAGCGTTTAGGTTATTTACCACAAGACTTTGGTGTTTATCAGCGTGTTAGTGCTTATGACTTACTTGATCATATGGCTATTTTAAAAGGCTTAAACAACAAAGCTGAACGTAAAGAGGCCGTTGAAGGGTTGTTAGCGCAAACTAATTTATATGACCACAGAAAAAATGCGGTGAGTGGTTTTTCGGGGGGGATGCGTCAGCGTTTTGGTATTGCACAAGCTTTATTAGGCGATCCTGATTTATTGATTGTTGATGAACCAACGGCAGGACTTGATCCTGAAGAGCGCAATCGTTTTCATAATTTATTGGTTGGTTTAGGTGAAAGTAAAGTAGTGATCTTATCAACGCACATAGTTGAAGATGTATCTGAGCTTTGCCCGAATATGGCTGTGTTAGCAAGTGGACAAATTTTACTAGAAGGTAATCCAATTGAGCTGACTAATACGCTACAGGGCAAAATATGGCACAAGTCGATGAGCCAAGCTGAAGCTGTCGAACTCGAACAGTCGTTACCTGTGATCGCGAAACGTTTGTTTGCAGGAAAAACATTACTTAGTGTATTTGCTGACGACGCCCCGCAAGGTTTTGAGTCAAAACCAGCTGATTTAGAAGACGTCTATTTTTCAACATTGCATAAACATCGCAATAAAGCAGCATAAGGATACTGATTATGTTGTTTAACATGGTACGATTTGAGCTGCGCTATTTTATGCGTCAGCCCTCATTCTATATTACGTCACTTATTTTGTTTTTCCTTACTTTTATGGCGTCGGTGTCTGACTCGGTGCAAATAGGTGGAAGCAGCAATGTAAATATAAATTCTCCTTACGCAATTTTGCAAGTTATTGCGATTATGTCGGTGTTTGCTATTTTTTTAGTGGTCAACTTTGTCGGTAGCTCCGCTATTCGTGATGACGTGAGTAAACTCAATGAACTAGTTTTGAGTAAGCCATTAAATATCGCTCAGTATAGAGCGGGTCGATTTATCGGGGCTTATTTGGTCACGCTATTAGTGTTTTCAACTACTATGTTGGGTGTGTGGGTTGGCAGCGGTTTTGGTAGCTTAATGGGCTGGTTAGATAGTGAAATGGTTGGTGAAAATAAACTAAGCTATTATTTAGTGCCTTTCTTTTATATTGCTGTTCCTTCTTTATTTGTTATCTCTTCATTAATCAATGCTGTAGCAATGCGCTTTCGCAGCATGGTGGCACTGTATCTAGTCGCCGTTGCCTTACTTATTAGTTATTTGGTTGGATCGAATATCTTCTCTGATATTCAATATCGCGAAATCTCAGCTTATTTAGATATGTTTGGTATGTCTGCAATGAGAATGCAAATGGAATATTGGACAATAGCACAGCGCAATGTGATGGAAATTACATTAACTGATCAGCTATTACACAATAGGTTAATTTGGGTCGGTATTGCCTTGGTGGCATTAGTAACTGCAGCGCTCAATACATCCCATCACTTAGTGCAAAAGCAAAAAGTGAAAGGCAAAGCTAATAAAGATAATAATACCAATTCTGCAGCCGCTCTTAGTTTTAATATAAAGGCAAAGGCGACGGGAAGTAATGCATGGTCACAGTTTTCAACGCGAACTGTTTTTGAAGTCAAACAAGTTATAAAAAGCTATTCGTTTGGTATTTTACTTATTTTATCTTTAGCGACATTAATTCCTGCGTTAGTAGGTTCAATGGGTGCATACGGAACGGATGTTTGGCCTGTCACCTTTAGAATGGTTGAGCTTATTCAAGGTAGCTTTGGCATATTGATGATGATTGTACTCGTTTATTATTGTGGTGAACTTGTATGGCATGATCGTGAATCACGAATGGCCGAAATTGTTGACGCTTACCCCGTTGCGAATTGGGTGTTCTGGGGCTCTAAATATGTAGCGTTGAGTGCAGTTTTATTATTGTTATGCGCATTTGGTTCTGTGGTGACATTGTTTTATCAAATGATCATGGGCATGGCGAACTTTGATATTGCACAGTATGTAATAAGGCTCGGTTATTTATTTGTACTTGTGCTTGTTTTCCAAGGTGGCTTTGCTTTTTTATTACAGGTAATTAGCCCTAATAAATACGTAGGTATGGGTTTGTATGTGCTTTACTTTATCGCTACTTTGGTGATGAGTAACTATGGTTTTGAGCATAACATGTTTGCTATTGGTAGCACGCCAGATGCGCCTTATTCAGATATCAATGGTTATGGCCATTTTTTAACTGCTGTACATTGGTACAATTTGTACTGGTTAGGTTTTAGTATGATCATTGCCGCACTTAGCTATGCACTTTGGCCGCGTGGGGCTGGGCAAGATTTAAAAGCGCGGGTTAAGTTATTAGGCTATCAGCTTGGCAACTCGGGTAAAGTGGTTATGGTATGTGGAACACTTATTTTTGTTGGTACGGGTAGCTATATTTACTACAACACAAAGGTGCTTAACCCATTTATAACCAGTGATCAGTATGAAGACTTGCAAGAGCAATATGAGCGTGAGTTTGGTCAATTTGTTGATGCAGCCGTGCCTATTCCAACTGATGTTGTTGTTACTGCAAATATCTATCCTCAAGAGCGCCGTATTACAGCAACCGTGGTAATGCAGGTAGAGAATAAATCGCAACAACCTATTACGCGATTATTGGTAAATAAGCCTGATCATACTCATAACTGGAGTGTTGAAGTTGATGGCGGGCAACTAGGCGAGTTGAACGAACTTTACCGTCATGCTTGGTTGGATTTTGCACAGCCAATGCAACCAAACGAAAGCCGTGAAATTGTGATGAGCGTAGAGCGTTATACTAAAGGGTTTGTAGATAGAGGCAGTGATGAACGACTTGTGTATAACGGTACATTCATTGATAACACGGCTTTGTTCCCAAGTTTTGGTTATTCCTTTGGTAAGCAAATACAAGATAAAAATGAGCGTCGTCAAAGAGGTTTACCAGAATTAAAGCGTGGCAATAAAATTGAAGAAACGCAGTATCACAACCAACCTTTGTTTGCGGATAATTATGTAAGTTTTGCAGCAACAATTACCACCGATGAGTCACAAATTGCGATGGTGCCAGGTTACTTGCAATCACAAAGTACTAAAGACGGTCGCACAACTTTTGTATATGAAATGGATGCACCTATGTTGCATTTCTATAATTTGCTATCGATGGAGCTTGAGGTCAAAAAAGAGCTACATAATGGCGTAAACATAGAGGTGTACCATCATAAAGATCATGCTTGGAATGTAGATACGATGATTCAATCTACCAAAGATTCTTTAGATTATTTTTCCAAAGAGTTTGGCCCCTATCAGCATAAGCAAATGCGTATTATTGAGTTTCCTCGCTATCGTAGTTTTGCACAGAGTTTTGCTAATACAGTGCCGTATTCTGAAAATATGGGGTTTATTACCGATACGCGTGATCCAGATAATATTAATTTTCCTTACTATGTAACATCGCATGAATTGGCGCACCAGTGGTGGGCGCATCAGGTGATAGGCGCGAACGTTGAGGGCTCTAATATTTTATCTGAAATGCTATCGCAATATGCAGCGATCATGGTGATGAAAGAAAAGTATGGTGAAAACAACCTGCGTAAATTCTTAAAGTACGAACTTGATCGCTACTTATTCGGGCGCACGACAGAACCTTATGAGGAACGTACACTTGCACGCGCCGCAGGGCAGCAATATATCCACTATAACAAAGGTGCCGTGGTAATGATGGCCATACATGATTTGTTAGGTGAGCAGCGCGTAAATGCCGCTTTGCGAGCATTTTTACAAGATTACCAATATGCGCAAGAACGTTACCCAACCACGTTAGACTTTATTGCCTATCTAAAGCGAGGAACGAGTGAGCAAGAGCAAGCATTTATTGAAGATCAGTTTAATGCCATTACGTTATATGATTTAAAAATCAGTGATGTTGATGTACAAGAGGCTGAATCAGCAGGTGAGGAGCACACCATTACATTGACCATTTCTGCAGCGAAGAAACATGCCGATGGTGAAGGTAATGAAGTGGATGTCCCGCTTATACAAATGATAGATGTTGCTTTATTTAGCGCAGATCCTAATGAGATACATGACACAGATACTGTTATCTATATGCAAAAACATGAGATTAAAACGGGTGAAAACACCCTTATATTAAAAGTAACTGAGTTGCCTAAATATGCCGGAGTAGACCCATTTATCAAATTAATAGATAAGAAAAGCGGAGATAATATCAAAGCACTATAAATACAAAAGGCCTCTTACGAGGCCTTTCTCTTAGGTGTGGGAGTTTATACCAAACTACCTCAATATACAGGCTTCAGCGTTTCACAGGGTCTTAATATCAAGGCGCTACTTTACAATAATGGCAATCCCTTTTTTAAAAGTAATCTCTTTTAAAAAGTAATCCCGCAGAGAGTAAGTGCCTGTGAATCGCCCAACGACGTTCATATCTTGAGGTGGTTTGGGTGTTTAAATCGAGCATGAGTAATCTCTAGTTTACATTATGGGAATGTTAAGTTTTTTTGATTATTATTAAATCATTGTGTTAGCTAAATATTAGGCTATATTAATTTTATAGTGTGACTTTAAAGTAGTGCTATTAGCGGTAGTCAAGCTTGTCAAATATACAGAATACCTGTTCACCTCTCCTAAGAGTGAAATCGAAGCCGCATTTACTGCGGCTTTTCTGTTTCTCTAAATTGCGTCAATTCAACAGTCAACCAGTCGTTCGCTGTGAGTTTCGTGCCATCAGTAAGGATAACGGTGTAGACCTTACCGCTCCATGAGCTTTTACTGGCTAAGTTTTCGATAAAATCATCTGCTGTTTTTGCGTACCGCTGTGCTTTTTTGTATTTCATGGCTAGATGGTCTGCGGCTTCTTGGCTGGTGTGTTTATCACCATTTCGGATAAAAACAGCATTACTTTTTGCGATGAAGCTAATTAAGTGCCCAACTTCTTGTTCAGGTGTTGCTGCAAAACTTAAATGGCTAAACATTATTAAAATAAAGGCAAAAGGCGCGAGTGTATTTTGGATTAATTGTTTCACCGTTCATCTCGTTCATGTATTGAAGTGGTTTGGGTATAACAATTTAAATAACGCATGATTATGTAAGTATGGTGCGTTAGGTTCATGATATTGGCAAAAGTTCAGTCCAATAATGAGCAGCCCTAAAGCTTACAGGAGTCTACATTTTTACAACAGTTTCTTACTTATTTTACAGTAAAGGCGAATGTATAATGATGACTTTCCAAACCAACACACAAGGACAAGGCCATGAAGGCTTTTCTAACTACATTATTATTGCTGATACTCTCTGGGTGCTCAGCAGTTACGATTCAGCCACAAAAGATGGCAAAAGTAAGTACCTCGCCAACATATCAAGATAGCCGCCCATTTTTTATGTGGGGACTGGTTGGTGATCAACGTGTTGATGTAAAAGAAGTATGTGGTGAGCAAGCTGTTGTACAGATGCAGTCGCAGCAAACTTTTACAGATGGGGCACTGGGGTTAGTTACCTTGGGCATCTATTCACCTCATACAATTAAAGTGTGGTGTGATGAACAGAAAAACAAAGGAGCGGGGATATGAAAAATATAGCACAATTAATGCTGGGTGTAGCATTTATAGCACTGACGGGTTGTACTAACATCCATTTTGATAACGGTCAGTATGATGACTTGGCTACCAATCATAAAAGTGAGCAATGGCATCATAACTTTGCAGCTGCACTTTATGAAGGATCAGATACTGTTGATTTATCAGATGTTTGCCCTGATTCGCAATGGCAAAGTGTACATACCTATAAATCATTTTCCAATGGCGTGGCTGAGCTCGTTGTGAATGAAGTAGGCCCTGCTTGGTACCCTAAAACAGTAGAAGTAAGCTGCGCTAAGGTACCTTATAAAGTGCAATGATCATTCGTAGCGTAATGCATCTATTGGGTTTAGCCTTGCAGCTTTTATCGCGGGGGCTAATCCAAACACGATCCCAATTAACGAAGTAAAACCGAACGACAGCATAACGGCCCAAGCCGGTATATACGCATCCGGCATACTGGGCATTGATAATGAGATCAATGTTGCAGCCCCATAACCAATAGCAAGACCAATTAAGCCACCAAATAACGACAATACTACAGCTTCAACTAAAAACTGGAGCATAATAAACCCTGGGGTTGCGCCAAGTGCTTTGAGTGTACCAATAACACGCGTGCGCTCTGTTACTGATACTAGCATAATATTCATAACACCAATGCCGCCAACAATGAGACTAATCCCGACTATCCCAGCTGTTATAGCGGTGGCACTGCCTGTAAATTTATCAACATTCGCGCGGGCTTTTTCAGCGGTTTCAAATTCAAAGTCATTTTCATCATCATCTTTAAGTTTGTGTAATTGACGTAAAATTCGAGTGATTTTGGCCAGTACCAACTCTTCATCGCTGCCTTCTTTAAGCCTAAACATTATTTGTACATTACTACTGCTGTTCGCGCCTTCTAGTGCGCTCATTGTACTGATAGGAATATTTATATAATCATCTTGATCAAAGCCTAGCAAGCTGCCTTGTTTTTCGGCTACACCGATAATTCTAAACCATTCACCACCGAGCTTAATATACTCGCCAACAGGGTTCTCTGGTAAATTAAGTTTTTCGATGATGGAGGGGCCAATAAAAGCGACGCGACGGCGTTTTTCATCGTCTTCCGCACGAATGAAACGACCAAGTTCAGGGAACGTTCTATAGGCTTTTTGATAATCTTGCTCTGTTCCCATAACACGTGATGAGTGGCTTTTATTACCATATTCAGCACCACCAGAAAAGCGCCAAGTAAACATTAAAGCGGTAAATGTTTCAGCTTCTTTTACTCGGGCTTTTAAGGTTAAAAAGTCTGTGTAAGTTAGCTTGGCGTTTTTGCCAACCATTTCTTGTTCAATACTGGTAAATGGCTTAATAGAAGTTACATCTGGTGCCATGTCGGCTAATTGATCGTTAATCTGTTTGGTAAAACCCTGCATAACAGCAACCACAGTTATAACTGCGGCCACCCCAATGATGATCCCTAAGCAGGTTAAGGCACTGCGCATTGCGTTGGCCTTAATGGCCATTAATGCAGCTTTAGTGCCTTCTATGATAGCAATGGCGGATTTAAACATTTTGTTTTTCTCCCGTACCTTTGCGTACATCACTGACAACTTTACCATCGACTAAGCGAATGACACGTTGGCAGTGATCAGCAATCTCTTGTTCGTGAGTTACCAATATAATGGTATGGCCTTCGTTATGTAGCTCATCGAATAAAGCCATAATCTCGGTGGTGGTTTTACTATCTAGGTTGCCAGTTGGTTCATCGCCAAGCAAAATATGTGGCTTAGTCACTAAAGCACGGGCAATGGCAACACGTTGGCGCTGGCCACCCGAAAGCTGGTTTGATAGGTGATTTACTTTATCGCCAAGGCCTACTCGTTGTAATGCTTCGAGTGCTTTTTCTTTACGTTGCTTAGCAGGAATAAACCGATAAACCAAAGGTTGCATAACATTTTCGAGTGCGGACGCACGAGGCAACAGATTGAAGCTTTGAAAAATAAAGCCCACACTTTCATTGCGCTGATGAGCAAGTTCGGTTTCAGTCATGCTTTTTACGAGCTTATCTTTTAAAAAGTAGTCACCGCTGGTTGGTGTATCTAAACAGCCAAGTAAGTTCATTAGGGTTGATTTGCCAGAACCCGAAGGGCCAATAATAGCAACGTATTCGTTTTCTTCAATTACAATGTTTACATCATCAAGGGCTTTAAATATTTGATCACCCATTTTGTATTGCTTGTTAATGTGCTCAAGCTTAATGACCGCAGACATTATTTAGCATCCTTGGCGATAGATTGTTTAATTTTTACTGTATCGTTTTCTTTTAACTTACTAACAGGGCGAGCAGGGCCAATCACTATACGCTGACCTTTATCCAAACCACTAGTGACCGCTTGTTCAATATCAGATGAAATACCAACTTTTACGTACGTTTTAGTAACGGTATTGTCATCATTTAAGCGCCACACAAAATATTTGTCATCTTCTTTTTGTATTGCTTCAATAGGCAGTTTTAAGCCATCAACCGCGATACTTGTCGCAATTTCAGCGCGACAGCTCATACCTGCATATAATTGTCGATCAGTGTTATCCAGCAATACTTTTACTCTGAATGAGAGCCCTTGCGAACCAACTTGGTTTTTAGCCGAAGTACCAATGTTAATGACTTTGCCAGTAAAAGGTTGATTTGGGTAAGCGGCTGCGTATATATCAGTATGTTGGTCGAGTTTAATACCAGCAATATCGGTTTCATCAACTCTTAACTCAGCTAAAATAGCACTAGGATCAGCAACAAGCATAAGATCTGAGCCAATAATATTGGTTGTACCAGCAATCACTGTTTCGCCTTCTTTAATATTTACTGAGGCTAACAAACCGCTCATTGGGGCACGAAATACACTTTTACTGAGTCTATCTTCAGCAATAGATAGTGAAGCTTTAGCTTGATTATAGGCCTCACCTCGCGCTTCAATGTCTATTTTTGCAAGATCTCTTGCGTTTTTCAGATTTTCATACACTTCTTGACCAGCGAGGCCTACATCATAAAGCTCTTTTTGACGCTTTAATTGGCGTTCAATATTCAGCAGGCGAGTTTTACTGTGTTTAATCTCTATTTCGCTGGCACGTAAAACAGCTTTGTTACGTGTTACTTCTGATTCAAATGCGGTGGTATCAAGGCGCATTAGAATATCGCCTTGTTGTACACTCTGTCCTTCCTCAACAAATACTTTGTCTACACGGCCTGTTACCTCAGAGCGCAGCTGTACTTGCGTGTTAAAAACCAAGTTACCAGAGGCCATAATAGAATCTGCAATACTGCCTTGTTCCACGGTTGCAATGTTAACCTCGGCTAGATCTTCATTGCCGGTGATTTGCTTAGATACAATAAGAGCAATAAAAGCGCTGATCGCAAGGGTAACTATAATTGCTTTTTTCATTTTACTTCCTGTTAATACGCAATAGGCAGGCTATTACACCTGCCTTTATTTTTATACTAGAGCGATGATCGCCCAAATACCAAATATGATTACATTTGGTAAAGCAGCAAACAAAATAGCTTTATTCAAACTAAAATTAGTCCAGCACTTTAAACCAATGGCTGCCAGTGCAATGCCCCAAACAGTAAATATACTAATGGCTTCTGTTAGCGAATAGAGAGAGTGACCAAGTGGTAGCCCTAAAATCAATTGATTAATCGAAGCGTAGTTAAAAATACTCATTGAAAGCTGATCCGTACTGGCTGTAAGTACCAAAGCTAATATACCCAAGCTTGAGATAACTGCTGGCATCATGGTCCACACACCAAAACCATACCAAGCCCCATAGCTATGCTGAGCATCTGGATCTTGTTTGGAAACTAATAAATAGTAGCCGGCAATGAGCGCATTCATGATGATTATGGCAAAAAGGCCACCGCCAATTGCAAACCATACTTGGCTATCAATACTTTGCTCCATACTTTGGCGGATCATTTTTTGTTCACCAATCGTGGCATCAATACTGGCTGCGGCTACTTGCTCTTCTAGAATAAACTGTGAGTCCGCATTGGTATAAAATACGTATGTACTAATAACAAGTGCTGTAGCTATTAATGTAAAGGCAAGCCAAGACCAGCCTTTTGCGTCTTTTAAGCCATTAAAGGTTTTGCTTGGACTGATAAAAATATCAACACATGCTGATAGGGCGTTTGATGAGCTCATTGTTATTATTCCTTTATTAATCATTTATAGGTACAAATATTATTGCTATTAATACCTTATTAAGAGGGTAGAATAAAGCATAACTCATGTGTGATGAGAGTTAAATTGTAACGGCTTATTAACACAGGCTTAACGGCAAGGAAGTAAGCAATAACAGTAAGGTAAATTATGACTAACACAGAACGAAAAATAGATGAATTGGTACTTGGTTTTTGGCGGTTATTAGATTGGAAAATCTCTGCGCAGCAATGCTTAAGCTTTCTAGAGCAAGCTATAGATGCAGGTGTAAAGCACACTGATCATGCTGATATTTATGGCGAGTATGGCTGTGAAGCGCAGTTTGGTAAGGTGTTGTTATTAAAGCCAAGCATTCGTGATGATATTAAAATTATTACCAAGTGCGGTATTAAGCCCGCATTTCCAAGCTTGGGGTTGGCGGGTCAGGCAAACCATTATGATTCAAGTGCGCGGCATATTATAGCTTCAGCGCAGCAATCCCTTAAGCATTTTAATACAGATCGTTTAGATGTATTACTTATTCATCGTCCCGATTATTTAATGAATGCCGACGAAATGGCCAAAGCATTTACTACCCTAAAGCAAAATGGCGATGTGTTGGAATTTGGCGTATCTAACTTTACGCCATCGCAATTAAGCTTATTACAATCACGCTTGGATTTTGAACTAGTCACTAATCAAATTGAGTTTTCACCCTATGAAATGAAAGCGCTGGATGATGGCAGTTTGGATCAATGCCAGCTACTTGATATCAAGCCTATGTGTTGGTCACCATTAGCAGGCGGGCGCATCTTTGCGGATAACGATGATAAAGCCATTCGCTTGCGCCACGTACTTGAGCAAGCTGGCAGAGAAATTGGTGCAAGTTCACTAGATCAAGTTGTTTATGCGTGGTTATTAATGCATCCAAGCTCACCATCAGTGGTACTGGGCACGGGCAATATCAAACGTGTTGAGTCTGCGGTTGCAGCTAAACAATTAAAACTCAGCCGTGAGCAATGGTATCGGATTTGGCAAGGTTCAACAGGGCATAGTGTGCCGTGAGCATCGCTCACGATGCGTGCTATTTATTCCATCGCAAGAGTTAATTGGCTAGGGTCTTCAGTTGCAATATATAAAGCTTTTAATTTTTTATCGCCATTCTCTGTTTCAGTAAATTGCTGAAAAGAATAGCTTTTTGAAAAACTAGAAATAGTATCAATAGATTTTTGATTACTGCTTTGTGTGTAAGTAAGTTCTAACGCGCAAACCTTTCCTGCACACTCTAGGTCTTGCTGTAAAATGGTAACGTCTTTTAATTCATTTATAATAAATTCGTTTAGCTTATCTTTACGGATCTGGGCAACTTCAGAGTATTCAATATTAGACATGCGTTGCAGCAATAGTGAAGTATCATTTTTAAATACGTCATCTAATGCTTTTTTTGAAACAAATTCTTGGCCATCTTTGGTAGAGACAAACTCATCAGAGAAAACGTTATGGCTTGAAATAGGCGGTTTAGATATCGCTGTCACTTTTTGCTCTATAATTTTGTGTTGATTGACTTCGGCATGAGAAGCTTTATTTAATAGAGTTTTTTTCTCAATTTTGGGCTTAGCATCCTCATTACTTAGGCTGGTTTCATCAGTTGGTTGTGTGTCGTTTAGTGGAAGTTTTGAGGGCTGCCCAGTGCTTAAAATACCAATACCTAAAATGGAGACGATACCAAGAGCAATTAAAATTTTATAATTCATTTTACTATCCTTAGAAAAGAAAGGTATATGCCTTTCTAAATAACCCTTAATTTTACTTTATAACGCAAGTGATACGACCGCCATCAGAGCAAGAGTAGCTAACAGTGTTGCCATCATGCACAACGGTCATACTACCTGACGTGCAGCCACATGTCATGCTTGCATAACTTAATGAGCTCATTGTAATTAGAGTAAGTGCTAAAATAGAGGAAACTTTCTTTGACAAATTCATAATAATCCTTAATAGTGATTTGGAGTTTAAATGTTATCATATTGTTTTTTTTGTAAATATTCTTTTTGCTGGCTGGTTCATATAAAAAAAAGGGCCTTGCGGCCCTTAGTGTTGCAGCAAGTAACACATTCTTTTTTATAAATTAAAATCGACAGAGTAAGCAACGTAAGCTTTTAAATCTGAGCCATCGATATCGTTATTAGACAGGCCAAGTGTAAAGCCATCTTTAGAGATTGAAATACCGTAGTCGATGATGTTGTCATCGCCTATAAAGTCACCTGAGTAATGGCCAACATGCAATGCCATTTCAGTCCCGTTACTACCAATAGCGAAGCCATAATCAGCGGTTAGGTATAAAGAGTCACCGAAGTCAGATCCATCACCGCTTGCCGCGGACGTTGCCAAAATAGATGCACCAAAGCTGAAACCGCCCATGCTGAGGCTACCGTAAATTTCAGAAAAATCAGCGTCAGCAGATGATGCCGCATCAGGGTATGCGTAATAAATATAACCGACGTCATAACTGATATTTTCGTTAATATCGCCACCAAAGCCTGCATAAAAATCAAGTTCATAGGTCATTTCATCGGCCCAAGATGCATTGGATACCCAAGTACCTGCGTAAAAACCAGACTCGTTTACATAATCAATACCACCAGATATTGCAGCATCACCATTAGTTTGCTCTTGTCCACGCCATAAGTAGTTTGAAGTTGCTGCTACGTTAGCTGTTACTTCTGCATAAGCTGTTGTTGATGTTGTTCCCATTAATGCAAGCGCGCTTATAGCAATCACTGTTTTTAGTCTAATCATGTTTGGTATCCTGTTGTTATGCTGATTTATTGACTCGTAATTATTTTAGTTGGTTGCAGCCTATTAATTGGCGAGCCCTTTTTAGTTGTCTAATAAGATATTAGCAGTGCTTGTGCCAAGTTGAATTGAAATTGCACATTTATATTTTTATCACTTTAAAAACAAAGAGGTGAATTTTTAGAGGGAAGAGGGTGGGTTGTATTAGGTAAGTATTACGCACTTTCTTGGTGCATAAAAAAACCCGCATGCACAAAACGATTGCAGCGGGTTTTTATCAATTTTAATGTAAATTAGCCAAAGATTGTGCGCATTAGGCTAATTGTTTCATTAACTCCACGGCCTTTTTGCACTTCGCTAATAATAGAATCACGTTTGGCACGAATATGCTCAGGCATATCCTCAGCAGCTAGAGCGCGATCAACTAATATTTCAGCTGATTCTTTACCGCGACGAACCTTTTTTGTGCCAGTGCTAGTTGCACGTTTAGGTTTGTTTAGTAGCTTAATGTAGTTAGAGTTCTCTGGTGTGTTTTTATCAGCATAATAAAATAAACAAGGCAGCAGTGCTTTAATCGCTACAAGCTGTTGGTCTAATTCACTTTCGCCATTTGCCATTTTAAACCAAGACATATTATTAATTGTTTGCACAATATCTTGCCAATAGCGTGCAAAGTCACGGTTATTTAATTTGGTAATAGCCAGAGCTGAACAAAGTGCATCTAAGCGAGTGTTATTAATTGGTGTAAATACATCAGGGCGACGCATTGCTAATAGGCGTGTTGCAGGTGCGAGAGTTGGTTTTTCATTACTTTCGTTAAACGCGAGTAAATATTTAACAACAAATTCTTGATAATCAGCTTCAGTTACTTCGCCTTCAAGCGGTATATGCGCGAGTGCATCATCAAATAATGCAGGCAGATCACCCAGCATCAAATGAAAACCTTTTGCGCTTTTTGTTGAACTAAACCATTCTACATCAAAATTGTAGTTACTAGGATCAAGAGACGAAGTGTGTTTACCGCTAAAAGCGAGTAAATCTTCAGGGATCATATCTTTTAATGTTTGTTCACGAATGCTTGCAATATAAGTTGTAAGGCGTAATTGCTCATCAAGCGCTAATACATCTTTATGTTGCTCTATAAAAACACTCACTACAGGCCAAGGGGCTACACGTAGAGTTTTTAATTGCAAAAAGCTAATCGCTGAAATTAATAAGTCATGGAGCTTTTTTAATACAGGTAATTGGGCGCTTTCAAGTAAGTCATAATTAATACGATCGCGACTAGCGTTGAGCAGTTCGTAACACCAACCTAAAAAGTCTTCAGGATGATTTTCTATTTTCACCGCCATTAGATTAAGGCTGAGCTCTGAAGCCTGCTTTAAGATATTTTGATAAATATGACCTTCTTGATCGCCTAATGCCATTTGTGAAGGTGAAATAAGCAGTTTTTTCATGCCGGACGGTACTCCAAGTATATACATTTTTTAGTTGTTTAATTTTAGCGCAAAAAGCCTAAAAACAACAGGGCTATGCATCATACCTAAGAATAAAGGGGATGCAATCTTGCTAATGCAAATCTACACAAGATTGCGTTTAAGGTGTTTAATCACCATCGTCAAGCGTAAAAAGATGCTCAACAGAGGTATTAAAGTGTTGTGCTATCTTCAATGCAATGATCACTGACGGTGTAAAGCGTGATGTTTCGATTGTGCTAATGGTTTTACGAGACACACTAATCGCATCGGCTAGTTCTTGTTGCGACAGTCCTGCAGCTTTGCGAAATTCAGCTATATGGTTGTGCACATTAACTCCTAATCACGGCTCTGCCAAAGCAATGAAGCGCCATATCCCAAAAGCATGACCCCTATGTAGAATACTGCCATAGCGGCATGCGAAAATTCGGTAGGTATTTCATCGCTTTTATAAAAAATACCAAGAAGGCAAACCCCAAATGCAATACTTGTGTGTTTATATGCATTAGTGTCAATGGTGTTTAGAAACTCATCTTTATAAGCGTATTGAAAATACATTTTTAACGGAAAGCCCCCTTTAATAACGTAAATGATCACTATAATCATATAAAATAAAACGCTCATTCCAACAATTAAAAGCCCCTCAATATCATGCTTTATTAGTGAGTAAACACTGAGAAGTAAACAAACTATCCCAGCGCTTAAACTAATCCATATGTTCTGACTCATAAATTTTTCTTCTGTTTTAATCTCTTGTTGTTTCATAAAGTCCATCCTGTGAAAGTGTTAATTTATATTTTTGTAACCTATAGGTATCAATGCAACCTTAAGGTATCATTGGGTCAAGTTTTTTTGTAACCTAAAGGTATCAAAATGTTTCAGTGACTATTCATGTCATTAATATAGACTGAGGAAAATTCATTTTTTACAGGCGGAGCAATGCTTTTGGGTCTTACTCCCGCTATTATAAGAACATCATTTGCACATTCGAAGGATCATCATGAAAACCCTACTCAAAGTAATTGGTGTAATAATCTTGCTGTTCGTAGCTTTAATCGTCGCGGCACCTTTTTTAATACCAACAGACGCAATCTTTAATAAAGTCTCGCTGCAGGTTGAACAAACCACAGGACGTACATTAACGATTAAAGGGGATAAAACATTATCGGTTTTTCCTTCATTAAAGCTTGAACTTGAAGATGTGCATTTTGCCAATATGAAAAGCGGCTCACGTGCAAATATGGCAAGTATGCAGCAACTTGCGATCCACATCCCATGGTTTTCATTATTTGGTGGTGAGCTGAAACTAGAGAAGTTTGTGATCAATGAGCCAGATATTCTACTTGAAACGGATAAAAACGGTAAAGCTAATTGGCAACTATTTGATGCGGTAGCAAAACCTGCTGAGCAACAGCAAAATGGTGGTGCAGTTAAATTACCTGAAAATTTTGATATTTCGCTAGGGGAAGTGGCTATTTATGGTGGAAAGTTTGTTTACTTAGATGGAAAAACAGGGGTTAAGCAAGAAATAAACGACCTCGAACTAGCTATATTATTACCTTCACTTCATAAAACACTAGAAGTGAAAGGTGCCATTACCTACATGCAAGAACGTTTTGAGCTTGATGTGACGGTTGATAATCCGGCCAAAGTAATTGAAGGGGATACATTTAATGTAACCAAAAATATTACATCAAAGTTAGTAGATGTCGAATTTAAAGGTTCTATTGCAGGTCAAGGTAAGGATATTCAAGGTCAATTGGCACTTAGTGGTGACTCAGTTAAAGATATCGCCAAATGGCAAGGTGTTGACCTTAATGCGAAAGACAATGCCTTTAACGCATTTAGTGTTAGCGGTAAAATGCGTATGAAAGATGATAGGTTTAATTTATCTGAATTGATTGCTACATTGGATGAATTAGAGGTTAAAGGTAAAAGCGAGCTTAGCTTAGGTAAGCGTTTAGCTGTTAATGCTGATATAGATTTAGGCATGCTTGATTTAAACCCTTACTTACCTGAAGCGGTTGCTCAAACCGAAACTCCAGAATCTGCAAGTGATGCACCAGCACAGCCTATAGTTTGGGATAATACCAAAATGGATTTAAGTGGCTTAAATGCCCTTGATGCAAATATCGTTATCCGTTCAAGTGGATTAAAAGCAAATGAGATAAAACTTGGTGCAAACCAATTCACAGTAAACCTTAAAAATGCAGTAGCAAAAATTAGTCTTGATAAATTTGCAGCGTATAAAGGTAATGGTAAAGGCATAATAACGGTTAATGCAAAGCAAACGCCTTATAAAATCAGCACTAACTTTTCATTAGCTAAAATAGATGCACAACCTTTACTAACTGATGCCGCAGGTTTTGATAAATTGATCGGTAAGGGCTCACTTAATTGGGATTTATCGACGTCAGGGCAAAGTCAAAAAGACTTTATGGGGGCACTACAAGGTAAGTTAGCCTTTGAGTTTGCTGATGGGGCAATAAAAGGCGCAAATATTGCTGAAATGGTACGCAAAGGCAAAGAGCTTATAAAAGGCAACTTCGGCGCTGTCTCTGAAGGACTCGATACGGGCTTTGATAATTCACAGCAGACTGACTTTTCGGCGTTAACGGGTAGCTTTAATTTTACGAATGGCGTGGGTAAAAATACAGACTTGAGCTTATTGAGTCCATTGGTGCGCATTAGTGGTGAAGGGGATGTCAATTTGCCTGCTGCTACTGTTAACTATCGGTTAGTCACAGGTATCGTCGATTCACTTGAAGGTCAGGGCACGACTGATAATAGCACTGGCTTTAAAGTACCACTGCGTATCAAGGGGCCATTTCACGATGTTAGTATTAGTTTAGATGTGAGTAAAGCAGCTAAAGATGAAGTCAAAGAAAAAGCAAAAGATAAAATCAAAGATAAACTAAAAGGTTTATTTGGCTAACCTTTACTGTATTTATTCGTAGAAAAAACAATCAGGGTATAAAAATACCCTGATTGTTTTATAAACAGCTGTTAAATAGCAAAATATACTCCCCTACAAGATTACCTAGTGCTGTAATTCTAAATTAATTAAAAAATAACCTATCGCTACCCCTTCAATGCTGGTACAATTGCCCGCCCTTAAGAGACAACACTGTTGTTTTTTGAGTGGTTTTTAATCTAAATGTCTTGATTTTAAACAAATTTAAGACAATTTGTTATAACTACACCGGAGGTCATTAACATGATCCAAATGCAAACTCAGCTGGAAGTTGCTGATAACAGCGGCGCTCGCAAAGTGCAGTGTATAAAAGTCCTTGGTGGTTCACACCGTCGCTACGCAGCGATTGGCGATATCATTAAAGTTTCTGTAAAAGAAGCTATTCCTCGCGGTAAAGTGAAGAAAGGTGATGTTAAAAACGCGGTAGTTGTGCGTACCAGAAAAGGTGTTCGCCGTCCAGATGGTTCTTTGATCCGTTTTGACAGCAACGCGGCTGTTATCTTAAATGATAACTTGCAGCCAATTGGTACACGTATTTTCGGCCCTGTGACTCGCGAGCTTCGTAATGATAAGTTCATGAAAATCGTTTCACTAGCCCCAGAAGTACTGTAAGGAGCCAATCATGGCAGCAAAAATCCGTCGTGATGACGAAGTAATCGTACTAGCAGGTAAAGACAAAGGTAAGCGCGGCAAAGTGCTTTCAGTTGTTACTGAATCTGGTCGAATCTTTGTCGAAGGCATAAACTTGATCAAGAAACACCAAAAGCCGGTTCCACAATTGAACCAAGCTGGCGGCATTGTTGAGAAAGAAGCGTCTATGGATGCATCAAACGTTGCGATCTTCAACTCGGAAACGGGTAAAGCAGATCGTGTAGGTTTCAAGATTGAAGATGGTAAGAAATTACGTATCTTTAAATCTACTGGTAAAACTATCTAATAGTTGGAGTAGAATGATGGCGAAACTGCATGAAGTATATAAAGACACAGTAGTTGCTGAACTTCAAGAGAAGTTTGGTTTCAGCTCTGTCATGCAAGTCCCTCAGATCGAAAAGATCACATTGAATATGGGCGTGGGCGAAGCCCTAGCTGACAAGAAGATTTTAGATCACGCTGTTGCTGATCTAGCTGCAATCTCTGGTCAGAAACCTTTAATCACTAAAGCACGCAAATCTGTTGCTGGCTTTAAAGTGCGTGAAGGCTACCCGATTGGTTGTAAAGTAACCCTACGCGGCGAGCGTATGTGGGACTTTTTTGAGCGTTTGGTTTCAATCGCTATCCCACGTATCCGTGACTTCCGTGGTGTGAGTGCTAAGTCTTTTGATGGACGTGGTAACTACAGCATGGGCGTACGTGAACAAATCATCTTCCCAGAAATTGATTATGATAAAGTAGACCGTGTACGCGGTATGGATATCACAATCACTACATCTGCGAAAACAGATGAGGAAGGCCGTGCGTTGTTAGAAGCGTTTAACTTCCCATTTAAGAAATAAGGGTAGGGTTATGGCAAAGAATTCTATGAAAGCGCGCGAAGCAAAGCGCACTAAATTAGTTGCTCAGTTCGCTGAAAAGCGCGCAGCACTAAAAACTATCATCAGTGATGTGAAAACATCTGACGATGATCGTTGGGACGCAGTACTTAAGCTACAAGCTTTACCGCGTGATTCTAGCCCTGCACGTCAACGTAATCGTTGTAACATTACGGGCCGCCCACATGGTTACCTTCGCAAATTCGGCATGAGCCGTATTAAAGTTCGCGAAGCAGCTATGCGCGGTGAAATTCCTGGCCTTAAAAAGGCTAGCTGGTAATAGAATCACGGGAGTAAGACTATGAGCTTGCAAGATCCTATCGCGGATTTGTTCACACGAATTCGTAACGGTCAGTCAGCGAAGAAAGTATCTGTAACGATGCCTAATTCAAAGCTGAAAGTAGCATTAGCTAAAGTATTAAAAGATGAAGGTTATATCACTGATTTCGAAATCAATGGTGATGTTAAACCTGAGCTTTCTATCGAGTTGAAATACTTCGAAGGCAAAGCTGTTATTGAAAATATCCAGCGTGTTAGCCGCCCTGGTTTACGTATCTATAAGAGACGTGACGAATTACCAAAGGTAATGGGTGGTCTAGGTATCGCTATCGTATCAACTTCTAAAGGCCTAATGACAGACCGCGCCGCACGTAGTGCTGGTGTTGGTGGTGAAATCATTGGTTTTGTAGCTTAATCGGAGGGGAACTATGTCTCGCATAGCAAAGGCACCAATTAATGTTCCTGCCGGTGTAGAAGTTACATTAAAAGGCCAGGACATCACAGTTAAAGGCAAAAACGGCGAATTAACGCGTACTATCAACTCAGCTGTTGAAGTACAACTTAACGACAACGTTATTACAACTTTACCTCGTGAAGGCGTAGCCAATGCATGGGCACAAGCAGGTACTGCTCGCGCTCTTATCAACAACATGGTTGTTGGTACGCATGAAGGTTACGAGAAGAAACTTCAGTTAGTAGGCGTTGGTTACCGTGCAGCAGCAAAGGGTAAAGTTTTAGACTTAACTCTTGGTTTCTCACATCCAGTTAATTTCGCAGTTCCTGAAGGAATTACGATTGAAACTCCAAGCCAAACAGAAGTTCTAGTTAAGGGCGTAGATAAGCAGTTAGTTGGTCAAACAGCTGCTAACATTCGTGCATACCGTAAACCTGAGCCTTATAAAGGTAAGGGTGTTCGTTATTCAGATGAGAATGTACGCCGTAAAGAGGCTAAGAAGAAGTAAGGTAAGACGATGGATAAAAAAACAGCTCGTCTACGTCGTGCTAAACGCACTCGTAGAAATTATATTGAACAAGGCACAACGCGTCTTGTTATCCACCGCACGCCACGTCACATATACGCTCAAGTAGTTACTGCTGAGGGTAATGTACTGGCTGCTGCTTCTACTGTTGAAAAAGCTATTAGCGAAACAGTTAAAGGCACAGGCAACCTAGCAGCTGCGCAAGCAGTTGGTAAAGCGGTTGCAGAACGTGCGGCTGACAAAGGCATCGAAAAGATTGCTTTTGATCGCAGTGGCTTTAAATATCACGGCCGTGTGAAGGCGCTAGCTGATGCTGCGCGTGAAGCCGGTTTGCAATTCTAGGAGTAGACAATGGCTAACGTAGAAGCAAAGCAACAACAGCCTGATCTAGCTGAAAAGCTAATCGCGGTAAACCGTGTGTCTAAAGTAGTTAAAGGTGGTCGTATCTTTAGCTTCACTGCACTAACAGTAGTTGGTGACGGCGCAGGTAAAGTAGGTTTCGGTTATGGTAAAGCTCGTGAAGTTCCAGCTGCTATTCAAAAAGCAATGGAAAAAGCACGTCGCAACATGATCAACGTAGACCTAAATGGCAACACATTACAGCACCCTGTTAAAGGGCGTCATGCTGGCTCACTAGTGTTCATGAAACCAGCCTCTGAAGGTACTGGTATCATCGCAGGTGGCGCTATGCGTGCAGTACTTGAAGTGACTGGTGTGCAGAACGTACTTTCTAAATGTTACGGTTCTACTAACCCGATCAACGTTGTACGTGCAACGATCTCAGCTCTTGAGAATATGAATTCTCCTCAGTCGATCGCTGCTAAACGTGGTCTTCGAGTAGACGAGATTCTGGGGTAAACCATGGCTAATAAAACTGTAAAAGTAACACAAGTAAAGAGCTCTATCGGTCGTTTACCGAAGCATAAAGCTACATTACGCGGTCTTGGTTTACGTCGTATCAATCACACTGTTGAGTTAGAAGACACAGCATGTGTGCGTGGTATGATTAACCGAGTTTCATACATGGTTAAGGTTGAGGGGTAATTCGAATGCATTTGAATACACTTTCTCCTGCTGCAGGTTCTAAATCTGCTCCAAAACGTGTTGGTCGTGGTATCGGTTCTGGTCTAGGTAAGACTGGTGGTCGTGGTCACAAAGGTCAAAAGTCACGTTCTGGCGGTAAAGTACGCGTTGGTTTTGAAGGCGGTCAAATGCCTATGCAACGTCGTCTACCTAAGTTTGGTTTCACTTCTCGCAAATCTTTAGTATCTGCAGAAATAAACCTATACGAAATCGCTAAAGTAGAAGGCGATGTGGTAGACCTAAGTACGTTACAAGCAGCTGGTCTAGTTAAAAAGAACGTTCTGTTCGTTAAAGTTGTTAAATCTGGCGAAGTTTCACGCGCAGTTACTGTAAAAGGCCTTAAAGCCTCTAAAGGTGCTCGCGAAGCTATTGAAGCTGCCGGAGGCAAGGTAGAAGACTAAGGAAGTACTAATGGCTAAACCAGGTCAAGATATACAAAGTGCACAAAGTGGGCTTTCGGAATTGAAACGTCGATTACTATTCGTATTGGGCGCTATCATTATTTACCGTCTAGGTTCATTTGTGCCGATCCCTGGGATTGACGCCGCTGTACTTGCCGATTTCTTCGAGCAACAAAAGGGCACCATTGTTGAAATGTTTAACATGTTCAGCGGTGGTGCGCTTGAGCGCGCTTCAGTGTTAGCACTGGGTATTATGCCTTACATCACAGCTTCAATTATTACGCAACTATTAACGCATATGTATCCTCCGTTTATAGAGCTTAAGAAAGAAGGTGAACAAGGGCGTAAGAAAATAAGCCAGTACACACGCTATGGCACGCTTTTGCTTGCTACTATCCAATCAATCGGTATTGCCACAAGCTTACCGGGTATGATGGACGGGTTAGTTGTTAACCCTGGTATGGGTTTCTATTTCACCGCAGTGGTGAGTTTAGTAACAGGTACCATGTTCCTGATGTGGTTGGGCGAGCAAATTACTGAGCGAGGTATCGGTAACGGTATTTCAGTTCTAATATTTGTTGGTATTGTAGCTAACCTGCCGTCTGCTATCGGTTCGACAGCCGAAATGGCGCGCCAAGGTGACATACATGTTTTAGCATTGTTATTGATTGCGGTAATCGTATTCGCTGTAACTTATCTTGTAGTATTCTTTGAACGTGGGCAACGTCGTATCGTCGTTAACTACGCAAAGCGTCAACAAGGTCGTCAAGTATTTGCTGCCCAAAGCACGCATTTACCACTGAAAGTTAATATGGCGGGTGTTATTCCACCAATCTTTGCTAGCAGTATAATACTGTTCCCTGGTACTATTGCCAGCTGGTTCGGTCAGGGTGAAGGTCCTGTCGCTGATGTGTTACAAGCTATTGCTTCAACGTTGACTCCAGGTCAGCCATTGTATGCATTAGTTTTAGCCGCAGCCATTATCTTCTTTTGCTTTTTCTATACAGCGTTGGTGTTTAACCCACGTGAAACAGCAGATAACCTGAAAAAATCTGGCGCATTTATCCCAGGTATTCGTCCAGGCGAGCAGACATCGAAATACATTGATAAAGTGATGACACGCCTGACATTGGCAGGTGCTTTGTATATAACCTTTATCTGTCTGGTGCCCGAATTCATGACGATGGCATGGCAAACGCCATTCTACTTCGGCGGTACATCAATTTTGATTATCGTTGTTGTCATCATGGACTTTATGGCACAAGTACAAACTCATATGATGTCTCATCAATATGATTCTGTGCTGAAAAAAGCGAACCTTAAAGGCTACGGTCGATAAGGTCAGTTTACGGAGTTGAGCAATGAAAGTACGTGCTTCCGTTAAGAAAATATGCCGTAACTGTAAAGTTATTAAACGTGCCGGTGTTGTACGTGTAATTTGCAGTGAGCCTAAGCATAAGCAAAGGCAAGGTTAATTAATAAGTCGTACAGGCTGAGGTTACTCGGCCTGTGTTTTCAGTAGTGATTTGGTCTTCGTTTGAGTATCCTTACGGGCTCTTCAAACAGATGATAACCGAATTCAAATATAGGAGATGTGTTAGTGGCCCGTATTGCTGGCATTAACGTCCCTGATCATAAACATGCAGTTATTGGTTTAACAGCTATTTATGGCATAGGTAAGACTCGCTCTAAGGCTATCTTAGTAGCGACTGGTATCGCCGAAACCACAAAAATCGGTGAACTTTCAGACGAAACACTTGATGTATTGCGTGAAGCAGTAAGCAAGTACACTGTAGAAGGTGACCTTCGTCGTGAAGTTACTTTGAATATCAAGCGCCTTATGGACCTTGGTTGTTACCGTGGCCTACGTCACCGTCGCTCTTTACCACTTCGTGGTCAAAGAACTAAGACTAACGCGCGTACCCGTAAGGGTCCTCGTAAGCCTATTAAGCGATAAGGGGATAGTATTATGGCTAAGACACCAATTCGTCGTAAAAAGGTTAAAAAGCAAGTTGCTGATGGTATGGCTCATGTTCATGCGTCTTTCAACAACACTATTGTTACAATTACCGACCGTCAAGGTAATGCACTATCATGGGCTACTGCCGGTGGTTCAGGTTTCCGTGGTTCACGTAAATCTACACCATTCGCTGCTCAGGTTGCTGCAGAGCGTGCAGGTACTGCTGCTCAAGAATACGGTTTAAAAAATCTAGAAGTTTTCATCAAAGGTCCAGGTCCAGGTCGTGAATCTGCTGTACGTGCTTTGAATGCTGCTGGTTACCGTATTACCAACATTACTGACGTGACGCCTATACCACACAATGGTTGTCGTCCACCGAAGAAACGTCGCGTTTAACAATAGGTTAGGAGAAATAACATGGCAAGATATTTGGGCCCTAAGCTCAAGCTGAGTCGTCGTGAAGGCACTGACCTGTTCCTTAAGAGCGGCGTAAGAGCTATCGACTCTAAGTGTAAACTTGAGACTGCACCTGGTCAGCACGGCGCTCGTAAAGGTCGCTTATCTGATTACGGTTTACAATTACGTGAAAAGCAAAAAGTACGTCGTATCTACGGTGTATTAGAAAAGCAATTCCGTAACTATTATAAAGAAGCTGCTCGCCTTAAGGGCAACACAGGTGAAAACTTGTTACAGCTTTTAGAGCAACGTTTAGACAATGTTGTATACCGCATGGGTTTTGCAAGCACACGTGCTGAAGCACGTCAGCTAGTAAGCCACAAAGCGGTTTTAGTTAATGGTCGTGTTGTGAACATTCCTTCATTTGTAATTACTCCAGAAGATGTAGTAGTTATCCGTGAAAAGTCTAAGACACAAGCTCGTATCATCGCTGCTCTAGAACTAGCCGAGCAACGTGAAAAACCGACTTGGGTTGAAGTTGACGGTAAGAAAATGGAAGGTAATTTTAAACGCCTACCTGAGCGTTCAGATCTGTCTGCGGACATTAATGAACAACTAATCGTCGAACTTTACTCTAAGTAAAGTTAAGAGTTAAGAGAGGATAAAATGCAGGGTTCTGTTACAGAATTTCTAAAACCAAGGTTAGTCGATATCGACGCTATAAACCCAACACGTTCTAAAGTTGTTTTAGAACCATTAGAGCGTGGCTTCGGTCATACGTTGGGTAATGCCTTACGCCGTATACTTCTTTCGTCTATGCCTGGTTGTGCAGTTACCGAAGTTGAAATCGACGGTGTGTTGCATGAGTACAGCGCGAAAGAAGGCGTACAAGAAGACATCATTGAAATTCTGTTAAATCTTAAAGGTCTAGCAGTAACTTTAGAAGGTAAAGATGAAGTTTTTCTTACCCTGACTAAGTCTGGTGTAGGCCCTGTGACTGCGGCAGATATTCAGCACGATGGCGATGTAACAATTGCTAACCCAGATCACGTTATTTGTCATTTAACGACAGATAGCAGCGCGATCAGCATGCGAATTCGTGTTGAACGCGGTCGTGGTTATGTGCCGGCATCTAGCCGTTTATCCTCTGATGACGATGAGCGTCCAATTGGTCGATTGTTGCTTGATGCATCATTTAGTCCAGTTGAACGTATTGCGTACTCGGTTGAATCAGCACGTGTTGAACAACGTACAGACTTAGACAAGTTAATCATTGATATGGAAACAAACGGCACTTTAGATCCTGAAGAAGCGATCCGCCGTGCGTCTACTATCTTAGCTGAGCAATTAGAAGCATTCGTAGATTTACGTGATGTTACTGAGCCAGAAGAGAAAGAAGAGAAGCCAGAATTCGATCCTATTCTACTTCGTCCAGTCGATGATCTTGAATTAACAGTACGTTCTGCAAACTGTTTGAAAGCCGAGCAAATTCAATATATCGGTGATTTAGTTCAGCGCACAGAAGTAGAGCTTCTTAAAACGCCTAACTTAGGTAAGAAGTCTCTAACTGAAATTAAAGACGTGCTAGCTTCACGTGGTCTTTCTCTAGGTATGCGCCTAGAAAATTGGCCACCTGCAAGCCTAGCTGAATAATCTAAATCACTATATTAGTTTAGTTAGAAGGATAGGGTCATGCGCCATCGTAAGAGTGGTCGTCAATTAAACCGTAACAGCAGCCATCGTAAAGCGATGTTCAGCAATATGGCAGGTTCTTTGGTGAAACACGAAATCATCAAAACTACATTGCCTAAAGCGAAAGAGTTACGTCGTGTAATTGAACCTTTAATCACACTGGCTAAGACTGACAGTGTAGCAAATCGCCGTTTAGCGTTTGCTCGCACGCGTGATAATGAAGTAGTTGGTAAATTGTTCAGTGAAATCGGTCCTCGTAACGCGGATCGCCCAGGTGGTTACACTCGTATTCTTAAGTGTGGCTTCCGTACTGGTGACAAAGCACCAATGGCTTATATTGAACTAGTAGGTCGCACATCTGCTACCGAAGAAGTTCAAGATGACGCGCAGTCTGCTGAGTAAGTCTTAAAGACACCAAAAAGCCGAGCTTATGCTCGGCTTTTTAATGCCTATAATTATATTCCTAATCTACTCCACCTATATTCACCATTTGTTTTTAACGTGTCTTCATGCCACATACTTATTTAACCACGTAGCATTTACTAATATATGAGATCCAACTAATGATCTAGCTCCATTAAGATCATGCTATAAGGTTTATTCATTTATTCTCGTATTTAAAGCACTGCAAATAGACTTTATTTCCCAAGATTAGTGCTGTTTTTATACGTTTCGTTCAAATACTCAGCGAATAGCTAGTTTATTTAAGTTTTCATCAAAAAAGGGTTGATCTGTTTTTGGATCTCCCTATAATGCGACCCCACTGAGACGGCAGACAGCAACGCTTAGCGGGGCAAGAGTTAATCAGTGAGTCGAGTAAAACTTGAGTTTGAATTTTTATAAAGTTTAAATTTAAGTGTTGACAAAAAAATAGGAAAGCGTAGTATGCGCAGCCCTAGCGAGATAAAATTTAACTTTAATCGCAACGTTCTTTAACAATATAAAGCAATCATCTGTGTGGGCACTCGTACAGATTGAGTTCTAACAGCCGAGCTTAACTTTCTTTTTAGATAGGTAAGCAAGGCAAAAAATTTAGAGTCTCAATGTGATTTCTCGAAAGAGAAACTGAGTGACCAACAGAATAGTTATTTTTAATAATTATTCGGCACAGTCAATTCAATATCGAAAGATATTAAATAAATTCAGAATTCATTGAGCAGGTTCTTCATTCTTTATTGGATGAGAACAGAAAAAACTTTTAATTGAAGAGTTTGATCATGGCTCAGATTGAACGCTGGCGGCAGGCCTAACACATGCAAGTCGAGCGGTAACAGAGAGTAGCTTGCTACTTTGCTGACGAGCGGCGGACG